>JAFGRV010000388.1 GCA_016934975.1 Spirochaetales bacterium
CCGCCCATGAACAGTATTGATTTACTGAAACAGCTGAAAAATCCATCTCCCGGGCAACGAGAACAGGCGATGATAAAAATCGGCAACAGCTTCGACACGGAGTTGTTAGCCCCCCTTGCCGGGCTGGCAGGGCCGGATGCACCTGAAATCGAATTGTTGTTCATTAAATATCTGTTGAATTTACCCCCGGAGCTGAGTATCTCCCATCTATTATCCTTAAGCCGTTCACCACATGAGGCGACGAGAAAGAACGTATTCGCCGCCCTGGATCAAATCGATTGGGAAGAGGATCCGGAATTGATAAAAAAACTTCTGAGTTTCGATTCCGAACCCCTGGCACTATTTGTTTTAAAAAAACTGGAACCATCCAAAAAGAAAATCTTATTGTCCGTTATCGCCCCGCTTCTCTCATCTCCATCCGAGGCTGTGGCAGAAGCAGCCTTTACCCTCATGGCCGCCTGGAATTTCCCCGCTTCCATCGTTCTCATACTGCCTCTTCTTAAAACAAAAGAGCCCTTCCGGCTGGTATTGGCTATTTCTACCCTCGGGCGTTTATCGGCTTTTACAAAATGGAAGCGTCTCCTCCCCTTTCTTCGTTCCCCTGAACCGGAAGTAAGGCAGGCAGCAGTGCAAAGTATCCGTCTCTGCGGAAGTGCATCAACCTATCCTTTTTTTCTAAAAGCCCTGAAACAGGAAACCGACACCGGGGTCATGAAGGAACTTATCACCGCATTGACAGGAGTGCAACGTACCCCTGTTATCCGGGAATTGATCCGCCTTGCGGCATTGAATCCCGCGCCCGGCGTGCGCAAGGCCGCCAACTGGGCGGTGAATGAATACCGGGGAAAATTATTACACAAAAGCATAAAAATGATGCTTAATCCGAAGAATGAAACACTCTGCCGCTTTCTTATCACAAAGATCGGCGAACTTCGGTTGACCGAATGCGGGCATCTTGTCGTTGTTTTCCTGAATCCGAAAGCCCCCGGCCCCCTGCAGTATGCCGCTCTTGAATCCCTCTGTCTGCTAAAAGACAAAAAATACATCAACCTGCTTAAGCCATTTATAAAAAGCCCGGACGCGATGAAAGCATACCTGGCAACACTGGCGGCAGCCAATACCGTCTCTACACTGGATGAATGCGGAGAACTCAAAGATATCTTTTTTTCCTCTCTGCCGGAGCAGGAGGTTTTGAAGCAGACTGTGCTGGAATTAATGAATGGCACCCTTGCCTGGAATCCGGGAGATCCGGCAATACTTGCTGCATTGAAGGCAAATCTAAATAACCGGGACATGAACACACGCTATCTGTCTTTATTTCTTATAAAAAAAACAAAAGACAGGAGTTTCATTCCGCTGTTGACCCAAAAAGCAATCGATGATCCGGACGAGGTTGTCCGGGATACTGTCGTACAATGTATCGATTCTCTCCTCGAAGGAGATGTGGGATATTATCTCAAAACAATGGCTGTCAATCAGCCGGACCGGGAACAGGAGAGCATAACAATGAAGCTGCTCCTCCGTCTTGGCTGGGACCGGAGGAATGCCCTGGAGGCGATTACGTTCTTCGCTCAAAAACGATGGCAGTATTCGAAGGAACTCACACCGTTAGCTGTCAAACTCTATCAGATATGCCCCGGGGAAATCGAGGATTTTGTACGGTTGGAACAGGCATTTACCCCCTGGCTCCTTGCCCTGGCGAGTGCATGGCTTGCGAATATCAATCCCCTGAACTCGGAAAACAATAAAGTGCACTGGCTTACGTTACTCCATAAAAATATTCCCGGACTCCAGGCTCTCCTGGTCCGGAAAGCAATAGACAATAAAAGCAAATGGGCCGTCGAACCACTACAGCAAAGTCTTGACCGGATCGCGGATCCGGCTGAGGCCGGGCTTACAAAGGAAGCTGTAAAAACTATTCTCGAACTATGACAGGAGCTATATTTATACTATGACCGATGTTTGTCTGATACTCGAAGGAACCTATCCATATATCGCCGGAGGCGTTTCCAGCTGGGTGCATCACCTGATTAAAGCACTCCCCCGTCTCCGGTTCAGCTTGCTGACCATTATGCCGGGTACACCGGCATACATAGAACCCAAATACGAAGTACCGGATAACGTGGTATCCATTCAACCCCTTTTCATTCATCACTACCAGCTATCATCACATAAACGATACGGCAAGTCAAAGCAGGGATTCGCATTAATCGAAAAGTTTTACCGGCAGATGGCGAACCGGGATTATTCTCTTTTTCCGCGGTTTTTCCGGGAGGTCCTCGATGCAAAGACAAGAATTGTCAGCCCCAAACAGCTTTTTTATTCACGGGAAACCTGGAACCTCCTCCTGGAATTATACAAGGGGATGAATATCAAAAGCTCATTTATCGATTTTTTCTGGACCTGGAGGTTTTCTCATCTCCCCCTTCTCACACTTCTGGACACCCCGATTCCGCCGGCGTCGGTCTATCATACTGTTTGTACGGGGTACGCAGGGCTCCTCGCGGTACTTGCTCACTTTAAAACAAACAAGCCTTTTTTTATCACCGAACACGGAATTTACACCAATGAACGCCGGATCGAGATTGAACAGTCCGACTGGATCTATGATCCTCATAAGTCACAGGCCATCATCAATGAGATGACCAATCCATTTAAGGATTTCTGGACAGCCCTCTTCGATCATCTGGGGCGGCTCACCTACAAATACAGCACCGAGATTATCACACTTTTCGAGGCCAATCAGAAAATGGAGATCGAGGGAGGGGCACCCACGGATAAAATCAGAATCATCCCAAATGGCATCGATGTCAGCCGTTACCAATTAACAGAGCGTAAACGGCAAGACGGGTCACCGGGTCATGTCGGATTCGTGGGGCGGGTGGTGCCGATCAAGGATGTCAAAACCTTTATCAAGGCATGTAAAATAATTGTCGACAGGTTCACCGATACCAGAATTTCCATCGCCGGCCCAACGGATGAGGATCTCGACTATTTCAAGGAATGTCAATCCCAGGTGAGGCTCCTCGGTCTTGAGGATTGTATCACCTTTACAGGCAGGGTTGATGTCTTACGTCTCTACCACGAACTGGATGTGGTCGTACTGACCAGCATCAGCGAAGCCCAGCCTCTTGTTATCCTGGAGGCTAACTGCTGCGGTGTTCCTTGTGTAGCAACAGAGGTCGGTTCCTGCCGGGAGCTGCTTTACGGCAGAACACCCCGGGATATGCAGCTCGGACAGAGCGGGTATGTGACACCGTTATCGGACCCACAGGCTACCGCCGACGCAGTCATCAACATCCTGAGTAATCCCGCCATGTCCCGTCAGATGGGCCTTAACGGGAGGGAGCGGGTAAAAAAGTATTATAATATAGAAGATTTGAATTTTATCTATAATGAAATCTATAACAAATATATAGCGGGAGAATGATGTATGGCAGGTATCGGATTTCGTTTAAAAAAATTACTCGATAGAGATTCCTACACCTCGACCATCCTCGCCCATATTTATTCGGCCTTTATTTCCTCGGGGCCATGGATTATCAGCGTCCTGGTTATCGTTGTTATGGAAATCATCCAGTACCGGCAAATATCCCTTTATGAGGTATATGTTTTCCAGGCGACCGTTGTCTACTGTTACGCCTTCTCTCTCATCGTCATCGGTCTCTTTCAGATGCCTCTGACCAGGTATCTGGCAGATATGCTCTATCAGAAAAAATACGATGAATACCTCCCTACCTACGCGGGAGCTGTCGTCGTTATCGGCGTTCTGCAAGCTGTGATCGGCATCACCTTCTGTTTTTTTATCAAAGGCTGGAGTCATTTTTACAGCCTCCAAACCTATATGCTCTTTATGGCCATCAGCTTTAACTGGATCGCTCTTATGTTCCTCGGGCTTGCGAAAAATTATCTGTTTATTACCGCGTCCTTCATCTGCGGAGGAATCGTAAGTTTTACAGCGGGTTATTTTCTCGGAAGATTCCACGGCCTGGAAGGGAATTTGATGGGATACACCATGGGGCAGGTGCTGATTTTCCTGATGCTGACCTTCCTCCTTATCAAGGAGTTTGCCCCGGTGAAAAAAATAAATTTTAAGTTTTTTACATACATGGGGAAATTTCCCCTTCTTCTCTTATGCGGACTTTTCTATAACCTGGGCATCTGGATCGATAAATTCATTATCTGGTCCGGTCCCGAAGGCGCACCTCTCGGCCATCTCCTTTACTTTGCCCAGGTTTATGATGTTCCCGTATTCATGGCCTATCTGACCATGATTCCGGCGATCGCCTATTTCGTGCTGGAGGTGGAAACCTCATTCCTCGTCAAATATAATACCTATTATCATGCGATCATCCATAAACACAACCTGGAAACCATCGGGGTGTTAAAAGATGATATAATGTTCAATTTAAAAACCGGGATGTGGAGCCTTGTTAAGGTCCAGGGCTTTGTGGCGATCCTCGCCTATCTCGCCGCTCCAATAATCGGAGATCTGGCAGGTCTCTCCACGACACAAGTAAACATTATGCAGGTGGCCATTTTTGCGGTCTTTTTCCATATCCTGTTTCAGACCATTTCCATTATCATGCTTTATTTTGAATTCAGGAAAGAAGCTGCTTTTGTGAATCTTCTTTTTTTACTCGCCAATGCCGCAGGGGCCTTTATGTCCCTGCACCTCGGTCTCTGGAGTTACGGCTACGGGTACCTGGCTGCTACGATTTTGAGTTTTTTTGTCGCCCTGGGAGTCTTTAACCTGAAGATTAAGAATTTGAACTATTATACCTTCATGCAGCAATCGATTGCCTGATGTCATCCGGCAGGAAAACATGAATATGGTTTCCCCTTTCCCTTTTACTTTATTTTCCCTCCCTCTCTTTTCCTGTTTTCCTTTTCCTGTTTTCTTGGGTTCCTTATAAGATATTTCCGTTGTAAAAGGGGAATGAAACGCTGAGGTACAGAGGCGCAGAGAGAATGTGAGGTGGATATGGCTCCTTAACAATTGTCGTAGTGTAATTAGTTTAAAAGTCATATAAATTTTTCTTTGAGTTCAGGTGTTTTTATGGTACAATAGACTGATAATTAATTAAATTACTGAAGACTAGCAGGACAGAATATTCCGATTATAGTGAGTATATCATTACGCAGGCTACGCCCGCAACCCAAATAATTAATTTAGGACAAGGTCGCCGTTATAAAAATTCTTGATTACTTGTGAACCTGCGTTTCGCTATTATTCCACATTTTTTGTTCAAAAAAAGTGGAATAATAGCATAAGAACAAATTTATAAATTAAAGTTTTTTAAAATAAAAACGTCCACTTCTACCCGGAGAGGCGACAAATTTTCTCATTATATGATAAAGTACTATTTTGACTGTGTTATTTTAAATCCATTTTAAAAGTATTGTAGTTTATTTATAATAGAAAAAACGTCAAAACACTTAAGCTTTGACCAGAATATTAATGAAGTTTGAAATTTTGAAAAACATTGAATGATTTAAAGAAAGGCGGTCAAAGCAGTAGTATAGGTCAAATAACTATTTATTCATGATTAGGAATAAATATTAAAATGGAGGTTATTATGTTTAAAAAAGAGTATTTCTTTGTTTTAGCCCTTATCGGTTTATCTGTTATGTATGTTCTCCTTTCTTTCTTAGTGCTTATTACCCGGGGGAAATGGGGCAGGGCTTTTCATAAAAAACTTGCTATCGGAGCTGCAATTGTTACCTTTTGCGCTATCCTTAATACCGGGAACTCAGCTTCCGCGCAAGTGGCAACTGACCCGCCTCCAACCCCGACACCTGCCTATGGGACTCCTCCTGTAGCGACTCCTGTACCGGATCCCACAGATGCTCTCACACCAACACCAACGCCTTTATACGGAATTGTTGCGGGAAATGTATGGTTAGAACCGGCAGCGCAGACTATAAAAGCAAAGGACAACTTTACAACAGAAATCTTTGCAGATGCAGGGACACAGAAACTTGCGGCATATGGACTTAATATCACTTACGGAGATCCCATGATAAGTGTAGATATCGATAATGGGTCCAACGGGGTTAGTCCGGGAGCTGACGGTTTTATTTCAGCAGTAAATGCTACGGAACCGGGGCTTTTAAGGATAAGTGGTTTTGATGCAACCGGAACAGGACCGGGGAGAAACCTTCATCTTCTTACTATTTTTTGGACAGCCGGACCAGAAGAAGGAACTGTGAGTATCAATATCGATGTCGATTCACTGGCTGATGCAAACACAGAAACAATTGGAAATCCCTGGGGTGTTGGCGGAACAGTCACAATAATCGATGTCACTCTGGGTGATGTTAATAGTGATGACGCAGTTGATATTGTGGACGCCCTCCTTGTTAGTCAGTATTACGTAGGCCTTGACCTCACTAATTTTGTTAAAGCTGCTGCCGATGTAGATGCATCAGGACAGATTGATATTATTGATGCCCTTTTGATCTCACAAAAATATGTCGGGCTTATTGATAAGTTCCCTGGAGAAGAATAAGTAAAAAGCCACCCCCAAAGGAGGTGGCTTTCTTTTGATAATAAAAGCAGAAGTGTTTTATAATTAACAAGATAAGGTCACAGAGGATGTTGTATAGATACACATTGATTAATACAAATCCATAAAATTCACACCGGCAGGCTTACAATAAACCTGCTGCCGAGGCCTTTTTCGCTCTCTACACGGATGGCCCCATTATGCTTTTCTATGAATTCCTTGCAGAGTATCAGACCTAAACCCGTACCTTTTTCATTTGCAGTGCCTTTTGTTGTATAATGGGCATCGATCCTGAACAATTTTGATAGATTTTCCTCACTCATCCCTATCCCCGTGTCCGTGACCACAAGTTCGATAGACTCCGTCCCTTTGTGGACAGATATGGTGACCGCCCCCCCGGGGGTGGTAAATTTGATGGCATTACTCGTTAAATTCCTGATTACCGTGCGGATCATTTCCTGATCCATCCTGATGATAAGATCGTCTTTAAGTTCCGCAGCCAGAGTAATATTTTTCGCCTCTGCCCCTGGTCCCAGCAGGGCAACTGTTTCATCTATGATGGTTTTGATATTATGTTCTTCCGGCTTGAATTGCATGCCCCCGGTCTGAAGACGGGCCCAGTCAAGAAGATTGTTCAACAGTTTAAACAAACTCCCCGAGGCTTCACTGATCTTTTCGACCTGTGCCCTCCTGTCCTCTTCGCTAATCCTCTCCCAGGTATCCACCAGCAATTCGGAAAAACCCATAATGATGGTGAGGGGATTCTTGAGATCATGAGCGATTATCGAGAAAAAGGTATCTTTTGTGGCATTCAACTCTTTCAGTTTTTGTTCCGACAGCTTCAGGGCGATATTTGCCGTCAGGGCTTTTTTCTGATACCGGTCCCCGATTTTAGTGAGCTTTGCCGAGAGATCAAGTAAACTCTGATATTTCCGGTGCAATTCGGCATATTCCTCCCACAATTCCCCGGAGGCGAGTTCTTTTCGGGAGAGGATATCCGTTCCGTGCTGCAAGGTATCATGTTCATTTTTAAAAATATCTTCCATAATGGTACTTTATGTATAATTGATGAGATGTATTATGTCAAGGAGAAAAGTGTAAGAGTTATTTGCGTTAGAGAGAATGCATTGATATAAAGAAAAGGAATTTTACTACGGATTAAGACTGATTTTAAACGGATTATTCCCTATGTGTCAGGATAGTTATCGGTCTTTATCAAAGATGACAACTATCCTGATACATAGAGCCCTATGTGTCAGGATAGTTATCGGCCTTTATCAAAGATGACAACTATCTTGACATATAGGGATGATTTCCGTATTTATAATACAGCCTTATCGGATGATGAGATTTACGCACTTTCCCTGGAATAGTGATCCCGTATTCCTGCCGTTTTACGGCAGGGATACCTTGAAATGCTGATTCTCATATTCCTTCCGGAGATTACAGGATGGATGTTATATGGAATGTGCAATGATAAAGGGGAAGAGGGAGGAATCACAGATCAGCGATGGTGATGTAACAAGAGAAGGCTATGAGGTTTACAGAACAATAAACTTGATTTAATCATGGTTTTTACTTATAGTTTACTGTACGCCATATGGTAAAGAAACTGCTTGTTAAAATATATGGGAACCCGGGAGAATTTTCCATGGAGCACAGGATTCTGAATGTTATCCTGGCTTTTTGCGTGTTTATCTGCTTTTTTTTCCTGGTATTCAGTGTTATCCAATCCCTGGGCTTGTTTTTTTATGCATTAATAACAGGAATAATGCTTTTTTACCTGGGTCTTTATTATCTGGCGCGGATGAAAAGGTACTACCATATTCCATTGTGGTTCATGATCCTATTCCTTATGTTTCTCCTCGGTTTTTTTTATTTCCACCGGGGGGGATACCAGAAAGGTGTTCTTAATCTCGGGATAATTATCGTACTTATTATCACCCTGTTGTTACGTAATACTTCCCGTATTATATTGTTAAGCATCCTGGTCCTGGAAATAGCGATCCTTCTTGTTATTGAATATCTGTATCCTCATCTTATTTATAGAGACGCAAGGGTTCTTTCAATCTTTACTATTGGTGCTTCTTTTTTTATGGTGATATCTTCGACCTCTTTTTTAATTGTGGTTTTTTCAAAGAATTATGATTATGAGAAAAAGTGTGTGGAAGAGACAAATGAAAAATTAAATCAGTTGAACAATATTAAAAATGATTTTATCGCAAATATTACCCATGATTTCCGGTCTCCACTTACAGTGATTATGAATCTCACAGAACTGGAAATGGAGAATAAAACCGGGGAAGAAAGGGAAGCGCTTAATGCGATTTATGTCAGTTCCCTAATGCTCAAGGATTTGATTGATAAATTACTGGAACTGGCAAAGATGGATGTCCAGGGAGTAAAGCTCTCTATTCAACGGCTGAATCTTACCGATTTTTTATTAAAAATCTTTAATTTTTATACATCCACTCTTCAGGGAAGTAATATAGAACTCAAGGTAAATTTTTCCAAAATACCGGTGGATAATCTATTTACTGACGCGGGGAAGCTGGAAGCTATCCTGAATAATATTATTTCCAATTCCATTAAATTCGTTGATCCTGATAATGGGAAAATAGATATGGAAACCCATGTTCATGAGTCATCTGTGATTATTAAAATTACCGATAATGGGATCGGCATTCCCGGGGATAAACTGGAAGTCATTTTCAACAGATTCCAACAGGCACATGATTCTCAGAATCAATACCGGCGGGGAACAGGGATCGGGCTTGCTTTTGCCAGAGAATTGTCGGGGTTTCTCAAGGCACGTATCTGGGCAGAATCGGATGGACCTCATAAAGGATCAAGTTTTTTTGTAGAACTTCCCAGGGGAGATACTCTATTTAAGGATCAGGATATCCAGGATTACTCCCCGTTTTTATCTTCACAGGCCAATTATGAAAGAGATATACTTAAAACCCTCGTGCAGAATGAAATACTCATGAAGAAAACCGGGAAAAAAATTATTCCCATGATTAAAGAATTAAACAAGGAAGATGAATATAATATTTCCAAAGCGCTTATCCTTGTTATTGATGATGATATGATGTTCCTGGACATTATTATATCTTATTTACAGGATGCCGGTTTTATTAATTTTATTACTGCAAGTGACGGCAAATGTGGAAAAGATGCAATATATGAGTACATACCGGATCTCATTATCAGTGACTTTACAATGCCCGGTATGTCCGGGGGAAAACTTCATGAGGAAATTGCCGTCAACCCCGGTTTTAAAGATATCCCATTTATTTTTGTATCTGCAATTGCGAATGAAAGTATTATTTTTGAGACGAAAAAACGGGGAGCTATCGCGTATTTAAGCAAGCCGATTGATAAAAGGGAGTTGCTGCTTACTGTTGAAATTCATTTAAAAAGGCATTTTAACTATTTAAAACAGATAAAACAATCCTATATCGATCCTTTAACAGGATTAAAAAACAGGAAAATTACAATGACACATTTGGAGCGTGAACTGCTTTCCCGTACACTACCGGACCTGTCAATTATTTTTTTTGATATTGACCATTTCAAAAATATAAATGATAAGTATGGACACCAGCGGGGAGATATGGTCCTTGAGGTTATAGGAGTTATCCTGCAATCAAAATTAAGACATTATGACATCGCCGGCAGGTATGGTGGTGATGAATTTCTGATCATTCTTCCCAATACACCCCTGGAATCCGCGAAAATAGCAGCTGAAAATCTGCAAAAGGAAATTAAATCCGCCGTCCTTTTCTGGAATAAACAGGAAATCCGTTTTTCCTGTAGTTTGGGTATTGCCTCCATAAAAAGCAACGAAAAAGAATTATGCAAAGCCCTGGGGATTTCATCCTTTGACGAGATCTACAATATTCAAAAACCCCACGATGCCGACTGGCAGAAAATAGATGCAAAAAAGAAATCCCTCATCAGCCTGCTTTTTGATATTGCGGATAATTTACTCTACCAGGCAAAACAAACCTGCTGCAGGGAATGCGGGTTCATTTCTCTGGATAGCAGTGTTTTTACAGGTGACTCATGTCCTGAATGTAATACAAAAAATATTATAAAAGGACGAAACCGTTATATAGCAAAGTAATGTTCAGATAAAAATATCATTAAGGGAGTTGATATGAAAAGAATGCGAAAAACAATATCAGGTTATACGATAATAATCCTTTTTTTAACACTCATTCTCATAACAGGATGTGTCTCATCCTCGACAAAAACAGATTCTTCTTCTCAAGAGGTTGATGCAAAACCGGATCTCCTTGAGGAAGTGAAAGTGCCGGTGAAGGGCGACAACCACCTACTCGATCTCCATGGTAAAAAAGTACTTGCTTTGTACAAATCCTCGGATAACCAGAAGGAATCCGAGAACGAGATCTATTACCACCTCTCCAAACTCCTTGAGGCGAGGGGAATGACAATTCTTTACCGGGATATAGATCAAGGCATACCGGACGACAGGCTGATGGAGGATGTACGGGCAATAATTTCCTGGTTCCGGGGACCCTCCATGGTAAATCCGGAGGCTTATCTGGATTTCCTGGATCGATCAATAATTTCCAACAGAAAAGTGATCATAATCGATAACCTGGGGGCATATCAATACCGATATGATGACCCGGCAAAAGAGGAATACGTTGATCCCAACCGCATCAATCTTACCTTGGCTAAACTGGGACTCTGGTACCGGGGCGACTGGACCGATAACCCGGATCTCATCGAGATCGCCTACAAAAACTCAGAATATGTGGAAGCACATGAACCACAGGATGTCCGGCAATCCGCCTTTTATTACAAATTTATCCCGGTAGACCGGGACCTCCGGGTTTTTCTCTCTTTACACCGCAAAGACCGCCAGGACGAAGCAAGCCCAGTGGTGACCATTAATAAAAATGGGGGATTTATTTTTACACGGTATATTTATCACAACAAACCCGACAAACCCCCGGTAATTCTCATCAATTTTGAAAAATTCTTAGATACCGCATTATTTCCAAAAGTAACGGAAGAAAAACTCCTCTTACTCACAAACATCAACAACGAATCGACGAAAAAAACCTATGAATTTATCGTGGGAATTCTTAAAAAATCCCGCCTCAATTTTGATATCCTTGATTATACCCAGTTCGACAATCTCCTTTCAGGCGACCTGAACAAATATTCAACCATCGGACTTATTCTGAACTCCGACAATAAACTGAAATCAAAAGATTTTAAAGAGTATCTTGATAATGGCGGTTCCGTGGTTTCTCTTTCAGGTGGTGATTTTCCCGGACTCGCCCCATCCCTGGCAGCGAGTGTGATACCGGCGGTCCCGGAGGGCTTCACGGGGTACCAATTCAAAACGGGTTTTATAATGGGCGAAAATGTAGCCCTTAAAAATTCAGAGATGAAATGGCAGCGGGGCAACCTGAAACCGGCTGACGATGCTCTCATTTTAGCAACGGATGCTTCCACCCAAAATCCTCTGCTCTGGACAGCAGAGCGTGGGAAAGGCACGGTCCTGGTCTGGAACTGGAATGGTTTTTTAGGTGCGGGGTTGATAGGCCTCTCTCTGGAATCTTTTCTCTATGTGCGTCCCATCGGAGTGGCGGCAACGATGGGGATGGCTCATATGTTTATTGATGACTGGCCTTTGCCGATGTACGATATCCCGAAAGAACCCCTCCCCCGGATCACCGATACCGAATATTATACAAAAATCTGGTGGCCGGATATAAAAGCCCTGTTAGAGAGCCGGAATATTCCCTTTAGTAATTACCTGATCTTCAATTATAACGCGACAGTCAATGCACCTTTTCTTGGTTCGGAATTTTATGCTTCGGTAAGTCAGTCTCCCTCAAAAATTGCCCGAGAGATCATTGCTGAAGATCTTGAACTCGGATATCATGGTTATAATCATATGTCTCTCACTCTTGAGGCCACCTCGGTAAATATACATAAATGGCCGGGTATCCGGGCCATGACCGGATCCCTGGAAGAAGGACGACGAACATGGTCGAACTTGTTAGGACCTGAAACCCTGCCCTTCAGCTATGTGGCGGTTAATAATATCATTTCCCGGGATGGAATCGCTGCTTTATCTCATGTTTTTCCCGGCATAAAAATCATATCCGCCCTCCATTGGGGGGTGGGAGAAGAGACCTATACTGATTTCGGGCCCCATGAGACTATCCCGGAGCTTTATTATTTTCCCAGAATTACCTACGGGTATCAATTCGAACCGATAGTAAGAAATCTATTAATTTCCGGGGCCGGCGGTCCGGGCATCATCAGCCATTTTATCCATCCGGATGATGTTTATGATCCCTACCGCTCGGGTAATAAAACCTGGGAGGAATTAAAACAGGAATTTATAGAGATGCTTGATTTCACCCAGATGAATTATCCATGGATTAAATGGGTGGATATCCGGGAAGCATATCAGAATCTGGTAATGCAGGAAACTTACAGTTATAAATTCCGCGTCTCCGGCAACACGTTACATATCAAGACACATCCCGGGGCAATGTTCCGGGTACGTCCGAACCGGGGGCTGCGTTTAAAAAACAATAAAGGGGCAGAGATTATCTACAAATATACGAATATGCCGATGCTGATATTAAAGGCAAACAGCCACCAGGTGACCCTTGAGTTTACGAAATAGTGCTTTATGGAGACTATAGAGGAATGTGTGAATTTTATTCGCATTTCCCCTGTATAAACCGCGGCAAGCGGAAAAACGAAGAATTCTTACGGTAAATGCGTGTTGTAAACACAAAACAAACTTGTAAATAATGCTCATTTATTATACTATTTCTATTAATAGGTACATAAGGAGGCAGGGATGCAACCAGTCGTAAAAGCGATCATCGCCAATCTTTTTTTAATTTACGGAGCTATGGGAGGATTCTATTTTACATTTCACTTCGGAGAGGCCGGCAGGAAAAAGAAAATCCCCCCGGTTGCCCGCTTCATTATTTCCATAGCTGCCGTTGCCCTGGCTGTTTTATTTTTTTACCTGATACCGATGCTCCTTGATGCCATAAATAAAAATTTAAATACCGGCATAAATAAAAATATATCTGTTTTTACTCTTGTGTTACTTATTCTCAACGCCTGTCTTGCTCTTTATCTTTTACTCATCGATATCATAAAAAAAAGCAAGACACCCGAATCACCCGCCCACCGGGTGACAAACTTTATTCTTTGCTTGTGTTTATTTTTTTACGCAGTGGTGGGTTTTTTCCCTATCATCCCTAAAGGTTTTAAAGGAACCTTCCATAATTCACATTTTATTATTCTTTTATCCGGAATTGCGGCGTTTATTCTTTATCCCATATGGGAATCTATCAAAGAAAGAATGGGCCGGAATAAAATATTTATTTCCTACAGAAGAAAAGACAGCGCCGATATAACAGGCAGGATCGTAGACCGTTTAATCGCGAAATTCGGAAGCAACAATATCCTCAGGGATGTGGACTCCATTCCCCTGGGCGTTAATTTTGCCACCTATATAGATAAATTACTCCAAAGCACATCCGTTTGCCTCGTCGTCATCGGCAAGAGATGGGTAAGTCTTATTGATAATAAAAGTGAAAAGAACAACACCGATTCAATCGATTTTGTCCAGACGGAAATCGAGACCGCCTTGATACACCGTCTCCCGGTTATTCCCGTACTTTTGCAAAATGCCACGGTCCCCACACAGAATCAATTACCCAAATCCATTGAAAAACTATCTTTTCAGAACGGTATTGCCATCCGGCCCGATCCTGATTTCAATCTTGATATGGAGAGACTGATTCTTGGCATTAAAGATGGTATGCGTAAAACAAAAAAAATGCGTAAAACATACGGATATAAGAAGCTGATGAAATCACGAACAAAGGTAAAATCAACAAGAAAACCGGGGAAAAAATCGAAGTCAAAATGAAGGAAAACATGCAGGAACAGGTAACCCCGGAATGGGAAGATATTTTCTCTCACTGTAATGAAAATAAACCCGAAGGGGATGATATTAAAAAAAGGGTGAAGGAAGAATTTAAAAAAGATTTCCAACGGATTACATCACATTTTACTACCATTCTGTACAAAGATGATAATAAAGCAGTGACGGATTTCATAAATGATATTCCGGATAAATTTACCAAACTGAAAATACGGGTAAGAAAATACGAGAAACATTATTTTTCCTGTATTATCACGGATGAAGAAGTCGATTTACTGGCCAGTATGGAGCATCAAAAGTGGGTGAATGAGATGGAGGCCCGGGGCTGGGGAAATGAAGAGTCTTTGGATGAGGTTGATAAAGTTCATCCCGATCTGAAACATTTCTCCGAGATTGATACAGTACGGCAAAAGTTTTACAGGGAGCTTATTTATACAATACCTGTTATCTTTGTCCGGTGCGGATATGAGTTGTTCAAACCAGCGGAAGAGGAATTCAGAAACGATGAACAGCTGGAATATCTTGCCCGGGCAATACATGCCCGTTATTGCATGCTCATGAAAACCATGGATGAAGAATCGATTAAGAATTCAGTGTATGAGCAGCTGTCCATAGTCAATGATCAAAACCGGGAAAACTTTTCAAAAGAATATGATGATTTATCAGCGGATATCAAATCATCAAATCTTGACAGCGCCCATCATATTACCACTAAATTACTCTCCATCGGGTATACCATCGAAGAAGGAAACAGCGAGACGGAACAGATACTGCTCCATGTCAGTACATCGGATATAGAGACTATGGCAAAGATGGAGCATGAACGGTGGGCCTGGGAGAAACGGTTGAGCGGCTGGACCTATGCTCCTGAAAGAAACAATAAAAATAAGGAACATAATTGTCTGGTACCCTATAAGGAATTACCTGAACTTGAAAAAGAAAAAGACAGGGATCAGGTAAAACGGGTTCCTATCCTCATAAAGGCAATAAACTATAAAGTTGTTCCTTTATCTCCGGAACAATCAAAGAATATTTCATATATTCCCCAGCAAAGAAGATTGCTCGACGAAACCAAACTGAAAATGGAAATAGTAAATGAGAAATTAGCGGGAGATGTGGAGAAAATAAAAGGCTACGGTGATTCACAGAACATTAAAGATCAACTCTCGGACACAATCAAAGGTCTTTCCTTTGCCATAGATTCTTTAAATATGGCGGCCGGGATTCAGCAGAATATTCTGCCCTCAAAAATATATTTTAAAACCTGTTTACCCGAGAGTTTTATATTTTTTAAACCAAAGGACATCCTCAGCGGGGATTTCTATTTTATATCCAAGCGGAATGATTCCGTGGTCTGTGCGGCGGCAGATTGCACGGGACACGGCACCTCCGCCGCATTACTCTCGATGATCTGCAGTAATTTTATCGACCAGGCGGTGAATGACAAGAATATCACCGACCCCTCCGCCATCATCAGCTTTGTCTATAAAAAGTTAGTGAGTTTTATGAAACGTCACTACAACACGATCATCAGTGACCATGGAATGGAAATCGCCATTTGTACCATTATTCCCGCCTCACGCACCTTATTGTACGCGGGAATAAAAAGACCCTTGTATATTTTCAGAGATGACAAACTTGAAATTATTAAATCTCAAAAAGTAAGTTCCAGGGGATATGAATCGGTGATTGAATCCACCGAACCGTCACAGCAGATACAGTTACAGAAGGGAAACACCCTGTATATGTTTTCCGACGGATATCCCGATCAATTCGGGGGACCCCAGCATAAAAATTTTTCAACCCGGCAATTTAAAAAAATGCTCGAGACCATCCAGCCTTTGAGTATGCTCGAACAATATACCACATTAAATAATACAATTGAACAATGGAAAAATTATGACCCGAAGAATAGTGTCGAGCAGACCGATGATATTCTGGTGGTTGGTATACGGGTGTAGGGGTCGGAATCAATCCAACTCACAACAAAAGCAGTTCCTCCATACTGTCGATCCGGTAAGTCGGTGCGACAATTGTCGAATCAAAGGGGGCCTGGCTCCAGGTAACAAAACAGGAATGAACACCGGCGGCAGAGGCACTCTGAATATCGAATAGAGAATCCCCGGTCATAAGGGCATCATGAGGTTCCGATTCACACAACTCCAGGGCCTTAAGAACCGGATCGGGCTCCGGCTTATGCTTTTCCGTCATATCGGGTGTCACAAAGTAATCGAAGAAATCATAAATACCGAGGATCTTAAAATAGACCGAAAGACTCGGCATCATCCTGGATGTCACCACAACACACCGGTCTCCATTTTCTTTTAATTTACCGAGCACCTGTTTTACCCCGGGAAACAACTTTAAATAATCACCGGCGATCTCAAATTGATATGCCTCGTAGGTGTCGTTGATTTCCTTTAATTCATCCGGGGTTTTCCAGTCAAAGAATTCATAAAGCTGTGTAATGAGTGGTTTCCCTATACCGGCGATAATCTCTTCCCGGGTGACATGTTTTCCGTGAAACCGGGAGATAACATGAGCATACGATTGATAAATGAGTTCCGCAGTATCAATTAATGTTCCGTCGGCATCGAAGAGATAACAGGAATAATTTTTCATTATGTATTGTCCTTTTTTTACATCCCGGCGTCAAGCCCGAGGAGACGGGCCGCATTGAGATATAAAATCTCCTTCTCAAGATTCGGATGGAGATTGAGGGATTTTAAAAGCTCAAGAGCCTTTTTTTGATCTGTCCAGGGGCTGTCGGTTCCGAAAAGAAGATACCCTCGTTGATGTGCCACAATCATCCTTCTTGCTGTTTCCGCCGGTAATTCTTCCAGGGAAAAAGAGATTTCCATGTACCGGGGATTACCGATGAGATATCTATCAACCTCATCCCAATCATACCAGCCCCCCAGGTGGGTTGCAATAAACATGAGGTTGGGAAATCGTGAGGTAATAAATTCAATCTTCTCCGGATCCGCGATCCGGTCCCTGGGAAAAGCAATATCAAAACCGGTATGACAGACTAAAAGGAGCCGGTAATGTGAGCAGGCTTCATATATTGGAAATAAACGTTCTTCATCAATGGCAAATTTCTGATAATAGGGATGGAGTTTGATGCCTTTAAATCCCTCATTATGAATTATTTTTATCTTTTCATAAGGGTCGGGATCATCGGGATGGAGAGAAGGAAATGGGATGATCCTCTGTGAATCAATCTGTTTTGACCAGCTTAAAATGGGTTCAAACTGGGAAGGCTTTGTGGCGATGGAACAGATAACGGAAATATCAATACCGGCATCATCCATCGAACCGAGCAGCGAGGATACGGTTCCCGCGTGTTTTGTTTTCACATCACACTCGGCCTCAAGGGCATTTATCGCATGTTCCGCAAGATTATCGGGAAACGCGTGGGTATGAAAATCAATGATCATAGACTAATCCTGTACATGAATCGGAGTCCCAAAAAGAGCCCGTATCAATTCTTTAAAGGACCAGTAGAATTGTTTTTTACCGGGGAAATATATCCTCCAGCTCGTACTGGTAGAGTCTACAATATGATGAACGGAAGGAATCTTTTTTGATATCTTATTCCCATACTTATAATCTGTTGAGTAGACGACAAACGTAATAATCTTATTTATTTCAGACGATCGCAGCACCTTTCCCAACCGGATACGCCGGACACTCCGCTCCTTCGGATTAAAATTCTTATTCACGATACTCATCATAATGAATGCCCGGAGATTATCCTGATTTTCCAATAGATCAAGAACCTCTTCATCCGGTTCGACAACAAGATAAATCCATACATTCTTTTTAGGAAAAACCAGGACATAATCGAATCTCAATTGTTCAAAAATATTTTCAACAACCGTCGGAACCGGTTCCTTTTGTTCCAGATACCACCACCAGGGTACAATCGGTTTTTGTTTTGTAGAAGCCACAAGCTTACAGATGTTTAAATCCGGTTCAAATTTCGTTGCTTTGGGATACTTTCCATCCCATTCCGAAGGGTGCATCATGGAAATTTGATTCAGTTTAGCGATATATCCACCCGGATCCTCCCCAACCTGGTTTGCTCCTAAAAAAGCTTTTAATTGGAGTAATTCTTTTTCTACCATTATTTTCTTCCTTTTATTTATACATTTTACGAAATACTGAACGTCATAAATGACAAGACCTATTTCCCAACATTACATATATACTATAACATTGCACACGCAATTCACGCAACAATTTTTTTTATTTTCTCATAGCCGGGACTATTTTTTTCGATATTTTGTTAATATTTAAGGAAAAATTTAATATTCTATTTTTGACAGTTATCACATAACCCATAAAAGCGTATTAAATGTTTTGTAATTTTAAATTTATATTTTAAAGAAAGCTCATTCTCTGTTTTATGTAACAATTCAAGTTCTTCATCAACAAAATCGGTATAATCAATAATTTTCGCGCATTCCGTACAAATCAAATGATGATGATGTTTTTTATTACCGTACTCTTCCGACAACTCATAGCGTGTGCGTCCGTCCCCGAAATCAAACTTAATGGTAATACCCATCCGGGTCAATATCTCCAAAGTTCGATAAATTGTTGTCAGTCCTATTGACGGGTGCTCTCCGTGAATTGTCATATAAATGTCTTCCGCGCTCAAATGTCCTGTATTTTTCCCAAGAGTGTCGATAATGACTTCCCGTGAAATAGTGAGTCTATATCCCTGATCCTGTAATCTGTTGCGCCATTGATGATGTCTTTCCATAATCATTCCCGTAACTATTAAAAGTTTGTACAAAAAGCCTTGACCTTATCCATAAAGGAGGGAGGAACAAGGGCTTTAATTATTGTTCCATTATCGGTATGCACGATCTCATTCACCTGGCATTCCTTATAAATTCTATTTAACAAGGCACTTTCCGCATAGGGGATTTCGAGGGTAACCGATCGAAGCTGTTTGTTTATCATATCTTCTATACAAACAAGGAGTTCGGGAATTCCTTCCCCCGTAAGGGCACTGATGGTGAGATTATTTTTACCGTGATTGTAATCTATGGTAAATTTATTTTTTACAAGATCCGATTTATTCCAGACCAGAACAGAGGGAGTGTTTCCTGCTCCCTGTTCAAACAAGACTTTTTCCGTGGTTTCTACTTGAGCACCAGCCATGGGATGAGAAATATCGGCGACATGCAAAATAATATCGGCCTCCGCTATACCTTCCAGTGTAGCCCTGAAAGCGGCAACAACATGATGGGGTAACTTTTTAATAAATCCGACGGTATCGGTAAAAAGAACAACCCGGCCCCCGGGAAGGGTTACCCTCCTTGTGGTAGGATCCAGGGTAGCGAAAAGTTTGTCTTCGGAAATAACGCCCGCATTACTCAGGCGGTTGAGCAAAGAGCTTTTTCCTGCATTGGTATACCCGACCAAAGCCACCACACTAATACCGCTTTTTTTCCGGCGCATCCGGTGATGCTGCCGGTGGAGCCGGACATCATCGAGCTGTTTTTTTAAGAGGATAATTCTTTTCTTAATAAACCGCCTGTCCGATTCCAATTGAGTTTCACCGGGCCCGCGCAAACCGACTCCTCCGATAGAACCCCCTGCCCTTCCCCCGGCCTGGCGGATCAAGTGTGTCCACATCCTTGTAAGCCGGGGAAGACGGTACTCATATTGTGCGAGTTCCACCTGTATCTGGCCTTCCTTTGAATATGCATGCCGGGCAAAAATATCCAGGATAAGGGCTGTTCTGTCAATCACCCTTATATCATCACCCAATAACTTTTCCAGATTCCGCTGCTGCCCCGGACTCAATTCATCATCAAAAATAACCGTACATCCCTTTACATGACTTATTGCATTTTTGATTTCAGTCACCTTGCCCTCGCCGATATACGTGGCCGGCCTGGGTTGCGCTAAACGTTGGGAGGTTCTTCCCACGACTTCGATCCCCGCGGTCTTTGCAAGCAGCTCAAGTTCATTAAGAGACTCATCTATAGTCCATAATGAATGTTCTCCGGGAACATCAATTCCCACAAGGTATGCTTTTTCAGTTATGTGATTATCAATAAAATCTTCTTTCATATAATACCGGATCCTGCCATATACATAGGCTTTATATACTTACAGGACATACTTTTCCCTTTATTTCTTACTCTTCTAAAGACTCTCCAAAACCGCTTCCCCATGATCTTTCGGTGTCACCTTTGGAAATACTTTGATAATTTTCCCGTCTTCCCCAATAATAAATGTCGAACGTATGATTCCTTCATAGGTTTTCCCATACATCTTTTTTTCTCCCCAGGCGCCATATTTTTTAATAATTTCCTTTTCAGGATCGCTTAACAAATAAAAAGGGAGGGTGTATTTCTTTTTAAAATTTGTGTGTGATGTGATTGAATCGGCACTCATACCGATAACAATCGCTCCTTTTTCCAGTATCGTATCATAAACATCACGGAAACTGCATGCCTCGGTTGTGCAGCCGGGAGTATTATCTTTCGGATAAAAATAGAGGACTACTTTTTTCCCAAGAAAATCCCTGAGACTGATGGTATTCCCCTGGTCATCCGGAAGGCTGAAATCCGGGGCCTTATCTCCTTGTTTTAACATAAGAGCCTCCTTTTAAATTTTACGTAAAATAATTTGGTTACACACCATGTAATGAAACTCATCATTCTGAGGATCTTTTTTACTCAATTATTCTTGCTTACTCATTTATCCTACCATATCAGTATCACAGGAATTAATCAAGACAATAAAACAAGGAACCTATTCCTTAAAGAAATCTTCGATACTTTCGGGTAATACCATATCCGGATACTCAAGGCGCAGAAGGTGCAGATGATTTTCCCGCACTTTTAAAAACTCCCGGTATTGTTCTGTTTCAGGATGACGGGGTTTATGAGACAGGTCTTTGCGGAGTTGTATGATTTTTTTCATATAATCATTTGCCTGACCTGTAAAACAACTCTCGCAAAAACGTTTCATAATATAGCAGACGGCGGTTTCACCGGGATGACAAAGATCATGACCGTAGAACCGGTAATCTCTGAGTTCATCGAGGACAATCTCATACGAAGGGAAATAGTAGGTGTCCGGAAGAGAAAGCAGATTTTCAATGGCGCACCGGAGCACGGCCTTGCTTAAGGAATTTTCCCGGGCGTGGTCTCTGAGATGCCGCACGGGACTTAATGTGAAAATGATAAAAAGATCAGGGTATTTTTGCCTTAGATTTTTAAGTACTGCCATGCATTTTTCCGTAATCTCATCCACAGACAAAAGCTTTCGATTAAAAGTAGAGGCGGGAAGGCTGTGACAATTATTCACGACGTTGTCCGTACCACCGTGAAAATAAGCAAAGGCGGTCCCAAAAGTGATAACAAGGACCGTTGTTTTTTTTAGGAACGATGCCGCCTCCCCTATCATCTTATGAGCAAGGCTGATAAAAAGAGCCTTGTCCGGGGAACATATTTCCGTATGGAATAAAAAATGTCTGTAGAGCCCGTTATATTCAAACACCTCATTCTCATTAATGTCACGGTGCTCCGCTATCATAGAGAGTGTCCGGGCGATGGAAAAAGGATTATATGTATTCCCGAAGGGGCTGATCATAGACGGGAAAAAAAGATTTTTCAGGAATTGATAAAAATATCCGGAAAAACAGGAACCCATAAAAAAAAACCGGTCTTTTAGCCCCATCAAAGGCGAACAGGGGGAAACAGTAACAGGAGTTATATTATGAAGATGAAAATTTTTAGTTGACTCATTCATTGTCATTGATGTTGTAGCCCGAAACCATCAAATAGTCAAGCTCCTTCGTCCTGATGGGGATCGGCTTTATCCGCCGGATCTTTATCCGGATTAAGATAGGCAAGATTAACATTATTCATGGATTTATAAATCATTAACCGGGTTGATTTTTCTCCGGCGGCAAGAAGGTCGATCGCCTTCCTGACCTGAAGCCGTTTGGAGTTTCTGCCATAAGGACACTTACAGACGATATTTTTAAAATTCATCTGTTCTGCAAATTTGATAATAAATTTTTCATACACCAGAGCCAGGGGTCTGATAATAGTATAAGGAAACTTTTTATAGGTAAATACAGGGAGCATCGTCGCAAGCTCTCCCTTATAACAAATGTTCATAAAAAAAGTTTCAATAATGTCATCCATGTGATGGCCTAAAGCAATCTTATTAAAACCGAGTTTTTGAGCCATTTTAAACAATTCAATCCGTCTCTGGGTGGAACACCAGTAACAGTTCATTTTTTTACCCTCCTGCACTCTTTTAAGAACAGGAACATCGATAATATGATAGTCCACCCCCCAGTCTTTAAAGAGGTTCTCCAGATCGGATTTCTCACAACACCTGCAAAAATCAGTTTTAATATGAACCGCAGCGATGTCATAATGAATAGGGAACGATTTTTGCCGTCTCAAAAGATCATAGAGGAGTGTTACGGAATCTTTGCCCCCGGATACAGCGACAATAATTTTATCATTCTCAACGATCATTTTATAGTTAAAAATAGCCTGACCTATTCTTTTTGATATTAATTGTTCATAACTTGCCACGATTGTTCCTTTTTTAATGAGTATAAAGATGATAGTATCTTGTACCGGATTTGTAGACAATTGTCAATGCTGACAAAGACCGGGGTTGCAGATTCCCGGATTTTAAATAAATTTACGAATGTCTTTCCGCACTGTCTTTATCATGCTATGATTCGCATCCACAAGATCCTGGACCTTCCTCATCTCATTCTGCACAATTTCCACACTCTTATCCATCATGGTTGACGTATCTATCGTATCTTTCGCCACACTCTTTAGTTCCGCTACGTTTTGTACGAGTTTATCCATATCGATCCGCATTGTGGAAGAAGAATTCCTTATTTGATCGGTTAATTCTTTTAATCTTTCAAGGGAAGTGAAAAGCTGATGTCCGCCTACGGCTTGTTCCTCTGAATAGTTCTTAATTTCTTTTATAGAACTCACAAGGTCGGACACCCTGGTAAAAATCTCCGAGAACTGGGTGCCGGCTTCTTTTACCACACCTGCCGTGAACTGAACAGTATGATCGCTTTTTTTCAGTTTTTCCGAAATATATGCTGCATGATCTCTCGATTGCTCTGCAAGCTTTCGAATTTCATCTGCTACCACGGCAAACCCTTTTCCATAGCTTCCCGCGTGAGCAGCTTCGATAGCCGCGTTCATGGAAAGCAGATCTGTCTGGGAGGCAATCATCGTTATTATTTCAATGAGTTCGTTCAGTTCCCGGGAGATTTTCGAAACCTCTATAATCGAATCAACAGATCGTTCTATTGAATTCTCACCATTACGTGAGAGATTCTGTAAATTCTCCGCAAAGGAATACACTTTTTCCATAATACCGGAAACATTATTTATCGACGCAACCATTTCTTCCACTGCACAAAAAGATTCCAATACGGAATTTGCCTGGGTTTCCAGGGTTTCCTGAAGCTGTGCCCAGAGTTTTTCCAGATCTTTTGAATACATGACAGAATCTTGAATTGATTTATTTTGGAATTTCATCTTACCGACGATGATACTGCTCAGGGTATCACTCTCGATGAGCTCGGAATTTGTTTTGTCAATATCTGCGGAAAGGGTCTGATAATTCGAATCCAGCAGATGTGTATTTTCATGTAATGAGGATATACAGAGAGTAAACTCCCCGAGTATTTCGTGTAATTCCCTGACGACTATTCCGATCTCATCTTTTTTCGTATACTCTGTTTTCCGCAGGACCTTTCCATCACTGCGTAAGTGCAGGAATTTGAGGGGTTTGGAAAAATTGACGTTAAGAAGAATAAAAAAGATGACTCCTCCTGAACAGAGAAGCGCAAAAGCAACAGCAGCAGCAATAAATACACGATTCGTCTCAATGACCGGCTGCGAATGATTAAAAATTAAAATACAAATAAAAAAAACGAAGAGTATCGTGAAAAACGATATGATGATGTGAAATAGTAATAATTTCGTCCTTATCAGCATAAACCTTCCTTTATATTGAATAATGTAATGAAATATCAATATAAATGACGTAGGTAATAAAACCTACAATAATATGATAATTATTATTGGTTTTAAAATCAATAAATTCATAATTTTTATCACTGATATGATAAATCTCCGGACAGGTAAAGGTAAATTTTTTATTATATTGCATGAACAACCGCTTAATCGTACCGGAAATAAGATTACATAATTCACCTAAACCTGATTCTATTTCACTCATGGTTCCGTTAAAGTTATTATCCGCTATCTTGGTGGCGATGTACACAGCAGTATCTCTATTTGAATGGACACTCACTTCGCCTTTAATGTCTCCGGTTATTTTCATGAGGGAGAGTATCCCCGGCTTTATAAGGAGTGATCTTCCGGGAAGCGGTCCATCGACATCAAAATCAGTATTCAGGACATTTCTGAATACCATTCTCACGGTCCTTTGTAATATTGCAAGATATTCTTCTTCGGACATAATTAAATCTCTAAAACATTTTTTATTTTTTCTATGGCCTTTTCTTTATCTATCGGTTTTACGATATAATTCCTGGCACCAAGCGATACTGCTTCTACAATTTTTTCTTTCTCACTTTCCGTTGTCAGCATGACGACTTTTGCATTCTTATCCATATCTATAATAGCCTTGAGTGCTTTCATCCCGTCGCACAAAGGCATATTTATATCGAGGGTCACAAGATCCGGTTTTTCAATCTTAAATGTATCGATCGCATCATTTCCGTTTCCTGCTTCCAGGAAATCCGCTGTGATGTGGGGATCAAGGATCTCAATTATTCCCTTTCGCATTACTGCCGAATCATCGACAACCAATACTTTAAATTTCTTATCCATGGAGTACCTCCTTTTCCCTGGCGGAAAGACAAATCTTAAATGCCTTTCCTTCGGCATCAAAGTAAAATGTTTTATACTGTTCCATCGCTTTAATTTTTGATATATCGGAAATAAGTTTTGGGAAGGTTGTGGAATAATGTTCAGAGTGTTTATAAAATAGTTTTAAAAAATTCCCGGCGAGTACATTCAACAATTCCAGAAGACAATCACGAATATCGTTTTCCCCTAAATCTTTCCATTCGATACCGAAAATATTTTCACTTATCATTCTCGCGCACCCGGAGGAGAGGAAAAGAGCCATTTTGCCGGATTCAGGCTTATTATAGGAAACATAAAGCACATAATGAGGTTTCAGGTTTAAATCGTCTTCATTAAGTGGTTGTGCATCGACGAATACCATATCTTCGAATGTAATCTTTGTGGCAAAAATGACTGCCTTTCCAAGTTTCGAATCTTTCATTATATTTCTCCCAAAGCTTCCCTCATCTTTAGCGGGGATAACGGCTTTTGTATGACCGTATGAGCCCCTGAAGTAATTAATTGCTCATCGATAAACGTATTACCCATACTTGTGATAACGATAACCGGTATCTGCTTTGTGTATTCATTACATTTCAGCTTAAGGACGAAGGTTTTACCATCCATCTTGGGCATTTTGAGGTCGGTAAATATTATATCGACGGTATTTTCCTTCAGGAACTCAAGGGCCGATATTCCGTCCTCTGCTTCAAAGAAAACGATGTTGGTGTACCCGGCAATTTCCAGACATCGTTTAATAATCATCCTGGCAGTTTTGGAATCATCTACGATGAGAATATTCTTCCAATCCATTTTCATATTCAACCTCCAATTAAAGCTCACGAATATAATTACCGGAAGATATCACAATTCTTCCCGTATCAACATAAAACGAAACGGTTCTGTAGGTAGTTCCGCCAATATCCTCATTTATTGGTCCCATGGCATATTTCCATAAATATCGTTTAATAGCCAGTATATTCCTTTTCCCGATATCAAATTCACTCTTCGAATTAAGAGTATTGGCTCCCCCGGCAATTTTAATCCAGACATCGGGTTTCGTTGCGCCCTGTTTTTTCATCAACTCAATAATCATGGGAAGTCCTGTATCGACATAATAGCCGGGCATTCTGGCTGCTTTCGAAATGTCGACTTTGGAATCGGGAAGAGCAATATGAATAAGACTTCCGATGAGCTTTTTCGTATCATACATAATGACAGCCACACATGATCCGAGGCCGCAGGTTTTCAGAATATCCTCCGGTTTTCCCGTGATTTTGTATTCGCCGATTCCGATATAATGAACATGGCCATTGTCATATCTATGAGACTGCTTCTGATGAACAAAATCCCTGTTCATATCTTCACCTGCTGAAGCCGGTAATAATTATACCGAAAAACATTTAGTTTTTCGGTATTTCCAATAGTAATGGTTTTCCATTTCTTTATATCAAAAGCAAATAAACAAAACTGATAGTTTTTTTGCCGGGGAAAACCAATTAATTGGAGTATATCATACGGATTCAATTTCCGTTTCACAGGTGATAGATTGATATCTTTAATTTGCAGACATCTCATTAACAACTCCTACAATCTTTTCTGCCATTCCATCGATATGCACTTTCATCTCCACTCCTCCCAATTCCAGGGCGGCCTTTGGCATACCATACACGACAGATGAGCTTTCATCTTGCCCAAAGGTCCGTGCTCCGGCATTTTTCATATTCAACAATCCCCTGGCGCCATCTTTACCCATTCCGGTAAGGATTACCCCTATAGCATTTTGTCCTGCGCATTTTGCCACTGAATTAAATAACACATCGACGGAAGGAGAGTGTCCATTTACTTTTTCATCTTCCCTGCATCGAACATAATAAAAACCGCCGGAACGGATAATCGAAAACTGATTCCCCCCGGGAGCGACCAGGACCCTTCCGAGGACGACCCTGTCCCCGTTTTTTGCTTCCGTAACCTCCATTTTTATTGTATTGTTCAGTTTCTCCGCGAATAATCGCGTAAAAACCGGGGGCATATGCTGGACAATCACCGTGCCGGGCATGTCCACCGGAAAATTCGATAATAAATTTGTTATCGCCACAACCCCTCCGGTGGAAGCACCTATTGCAATTATTTTATCTGTTGTCGTATGAAGAACTTTGGGAGCAGGATCGGCCGCGGTTGTTTTCAATTTATAAGTTTTCTTTTTCCACCCGGACACATCAATCAAGGAAGCAATCTTGATTTTTTCTCGTAATTCTTCCATCATTTCCCCAAGTCCGGTGCTGATTTTTAAAGACGGTTTTAGCACAAAGTCTATCGCCCCATTTTCCAGCGCATGAAGCGTGACAGAAGCACCGGGCTTTGAAAGAGAAGAAACAATAATAACCGGTAACGGATACTGGGGCATGAGGCGCTTCAGGAATTCAAGTCCATCCATCCGGGGCATTTCAATATCCAGGGTCAGAACGTCGGGCTTTAAAAACACGATTTTGTCTCTGGCAACATAGACGTCCTGTGCCGTTCCGACAACTTCAATCTCAGGATCCATTGATAATCCCTTTGAAAGTATTTCTCTCACAATTGCGGAATCATCAATAATCAATACCTTGATTTTCTTTTTTATGTTCTGTTCAGGTTGTTTGGATTCATTCGGTATTTTCATATTCTTCTGTAGACCGCCGGTTTCATATATTCAAAATCCCCGGATACCCGTCCGAGAGACTCCGAGTGACCGATAAAGATATAAGAATGAGGTTCCATATGTCTATACAATTTTTTTACCAGGCTTTCTCTTGTCTTCTGATCAAAATAAATCATAACATTCCTTAAGAAAATGATATGAAACTTTTTCTTAAAAGGAAAGGTATCACTCATAAGGTTAAGGCGCTTAAAAAGAATCATACGTTTCATTCGATTGTCAACTTTATAGATATTCTCCTTATTCTTTTTTAAATACTTATTCATCAGATGCGGTGGTACATGTTTCACTTTTTCATAAGGATATTCTCCTGTGATGGCGTCATGTAAAGCAGAATCGGAGATATCAGTTGCGAGAATTCCAATATCCCACTCTCCGATAGTAAAACCAAAAAACTCATCGAGGATAAATGCCAGTGAATATGCCTCTTCTCCACCTGCACACCCGGCACACCAGATCCTTATTTCCTTCTCTCCATTACATTTCATTTTTCTCACAAGCTCGGGTAGTATGCATATTCGAAGATAATCAAAATGTTCCTTTTCCCGGAACAGAAACGAGTGGTTCGTCGATAAACGGTCGATCATCGAGAGAAGACTGCGGCCGGTGGGATCACCGACCACAGCTTCATAATAAGCCTTAAAACTTTTAAATCCGTTGTCCTTAATAATTTTGTTCAGTCTGCCCCGTACCAGAGCTACCTTGCTGTCGGTGAGATTAATCCCGAAATTGTCATATACCAACTCCGCGATCTTTTCAAATTCATTCCTGGTAATGTCCAGTAATCCGTCAAGGTTCCGGCTATTGTTAAGGCTCACCATGAATATTCTCCCTTAAAACTTGCCGTAATTATCATCATCCAATGCAATGACATCTTCCGGTTTTGTATGTTTCTCTTTCACGATGGTTACTCCTGTCGATCTATTCCCATTTCCGGGAGTATGATGCACAATTCCCGCTTCTTTCATTCGTGCGATCTCATCATGAACCAATTTATGTAATAATTCACTCGGGACCTCGAAGCGTACATCTTTTTCGAGTTTCTTATGTCCATTTTCCGCGAGCTTAAATTGGGCTATTAATGCTCTGAGCTGCTGGGCTTGTGAGGCAAGTTCTTCCGCGGCAGAGGCGCTCTCTTCCGCGTTCGCCGTATTGGACTGTGTTACCTGGTCGATCTGATCCAGCCCGCTGTTAATCTCTTCTATTCCGATTGACTGCTCTTTGCTCGCGATGGTAATCTCTTCCACAAGGTCCGCTACTTTCGAAGCTCCCGTAACGATCGCTTCAAGTTGTTCTGCTGTCGCTGTTGCTGCCTGGTTTCCCAGTTCGATATTCTTTATCGATGCTTCCACCATTTCCGTGGTTTCTTTGACGGAACTTGCGCTTTTCACGGCAAGGTTACGCACTTCTTCGGCGACAACAGCAAATCCCTTTCCGTACTTTCCCGCCCGGGCAGCTTCCACATTAGCGTTTAATGCCAGAAGATTTATCTGAAACGCGATATCATCAATAATTTTTACAATTTTTTTAATTGCGTCCGACGATGCGTTTATCTTTTGCATTGATACGACCAGTTCTTTCATCCTGTTATTTCCGTTTTCCGCGTTCTCTTTTGCTTTTTTTGCAAGAGAATTTGCCTGTTTCGCGTTTTCCGAATTCTGTTTGGATTGATTGGCGACCTCATTAATGGATGCTGATATTTCTTCCAGAGATCCTGCCTGTTCGGAAGCCCCTTGCGACAGGGATTGACTGGACTTGGAAACCTGATCCGATCCCGATGCAACTTGCTCAATCGCCGCGTTTACCTGACCGAGAATGTCATTGAGCGATCTCACCATGACATCAAAAGCATTTGCAAACTTATCCTTATCCGATTCAAATCTCACCTTAAGACTTAAGTCACCATTTGCAATTTTATCAAGTTCGGCGGATTTGGCCTTCAGTGTCCCGACGATCCTGTTAAAGACATCGATAATGATACCGATCTCATCTTTGGATTTTCCGACAATGTCGTTTTCCGGGAAATCACCTTTTACAATCATTTCACCTGCGGAAACAACCTGTAATAATGGTTTGGAAATACTTTTGGAAAAGAGAATAGAAACAATGACAACTAAAATAAGGATCCCCACAACAATGATAAGAATAAAGCCGATTAGATCGTTCACCGGCTCATTTATCTCCGCCAAAGTCTTTGTCGCGAATATTCCCCACTTAAGACCTTTAATCGCAAGGGGATCATACGAAACAATCTCCTTTACACCACCAGATGTAATCATTACCTCCTGTCCTATTTCCCCGCGAAAGAGAGTCTTCTCGATTATAGAATCCGTTTTCTTATCTCCCAGTTTTTCATTCTTTACCGACCGGTCGCATCGCAAAGACGTAGTGCCATCTGCATCGACCCCGACGATATAGGTATTCCCGGTCCTTCCCATTCCCGTATTGGCAAGCATCATTTCATTTATCTTGTCTGTGGGTAATTGAATAGCCACATACCCATAAAGCTCATTCTGATTACTCACCAGGCTTGCGATCATAAAAGCGGCAAACTCACCACCTTTGGGACTATATGGTTCAAAATCGGTGATGATAATGTTCTCCTTATCCGTACTCTTTTGAATGAGTGCAAAGGCTTTCCCCAGGGAATTGTTCGCGATATTACTTTCGGGAATAATCATGCCGAGATCCGAATTTTTTTTCACCGTATATACGATATCCCCGGCTGTGTGGAGTAATAAAAGGTCATCGAGACCGAAATCAGTAATAATATCCTGCATACGGGAGTCATATTTTTTTGCCAGTTTTCTCCACCTGTCGGAATTAATCGTATCCCCCTCTTCTTCAAATGCATTATCCAGTTCGGAAATAGCCTGAAATATATACGGATCATCTTTTAGTATCTTTAATTTTAATTCAAGCTCTTTAAAATAATCTTCTATTTCATATTTTTTAATCATCTGTACCGCTTCAAGCTTATCTTCTTCCTGAGTTTGCAGGGCATGAGACACTTGTAAAATTGTTACTATTGTTAAGGAACCGATCGAAACAAAACTCACCAGAATAAATATTGCAAGGATCTTTCCTCCCACACTCCGGATAAATGAATTTCTCTTCACTTCCATACTTTTCCTCCCTTATAAAAATCTTTCTACACCTTTTCCTTGATTTTCTCCAATTCCCCTTCAAAAAGGATCTTGTTCACATCAAGTAAAATTTTAACCGAATCACCGACTTTCCCCAGACCGGATATATAGCGGTGATGCCCGTTATCTTCCTTAAACTGCGGCGGGGGTTCGATATCCTGTTCCAGGATATCATGAACTTCCGCGACAGTATCGACAATAAAACCCACGGATGTCCCGTCGATGTTCACATTGATAATGCAGGTCCTGTCATCATGGACGCGCTCTTTCATACCGAAACGCAGCCGCACATCCATCACGGGAATCACTTTTCCTCTTAAGTTTATGACTCCTTTTACATATGCCGGCATGTCCGGCACTTCCGTAATTCGCTGGAGTTCGATAATTTCCGTTACATATTCAATGCCGATACCATAGACCTCATTCCCGATATTAAAGAGCAGAAACTTATTGGCCTGGGTGTCGAGATCGTCATCGTCCAACATCTCTTCATCGATGATCTCACTCATATGCCTTCCTCCTTATATTAATATGTAATGCAATAACAAATCATGAATACTTCACAATTACACCATCGCCTGTACTTTATTTCTAAAGCGGATGTTATTGATGCCCATGAAGGAGCATATCAGTTATAATCGTATGGGTATCGATTATAAGGTTAACTTCCCCGCCGTTCGAAATAGTACACCCCGAAACACCTCTCATAGTATCTAAATAATCAGGGAGCGCTTTAATGACAATCTGCTGAAAGGATAAAATCTCGTCCACTAAAAATCCGGCATAATTTCTGTCAGAATCTCCGGATATAACAATGATACCTTCTGCTGTTGAATGAAATGCCGGGGAAACCTTAAAATATGTACTCAAATTGATAATAGGAATAATCCGCTCCCTGAGTTTTAAGACTTCTTTTTTACCATCCGTCACGGTTATTTGAGAGTCCGCGGCCTTATGGAATTCGCTGATATCATTGATGGGGATAGCAAGGGTGAGATTACCCACCTTCACAACAACTCCATCGATGATAGCAAGGGTGAGGGGAATTTTTAATACAATGGACGTCCCTTCTCCTTCTTTACCGGAAACGGAAATTTTACCCCTCAGTTTATCAATATTGCGCTTTACCACATCCAGGCCGACACCACGGCCGGAAATCTTCGAGACTTTTTCCGCTGTTGAAAATCCGGGTTTGAAGATCAATTGCCATACTTCATGATCCGGTATTCCGGTATTATCTTCCGTAAGAAGCCCCATGCGCAGCGCTCTCTGTATTATCTTTTCCCTGCAAAGACCTGCTCCGTCATCTTCGATGGTAATCCAAATCTCATTTCCTTCATATTTTGCATCAAGATGAATTACTCCTTCTTCGCTTTTCCCCTGCATGATTCTTCTTTGACTATCTTCTATACCATGATCTATGGAATTTCGTATTAAATGAATGAGAGGATCCGAGAGCATCTCAAGGATACTCCTGTCCATTTCCGTTTCCTGGCCGCTTATAATAAAATTTATTTGCTTATGAAACTGCGCCGAAAGGTCACGTACAAGTCTCCGCATTTTATTAAAAAGACCCTCCAGGGGAACCATCCGGACAGATAAAATGATTTCCTGCATTTCCCGGGTAATTTTTGACAAGTATGATGCGCTGCTTACGAATCCCGGCATTTCGATTTTTTTAAGATCTGGATGATTAATAACCATGGCTTCGGCTGTTACCAATTCTCCCATAAGATTAAAAAGAGAATCCAGTTTTTCCATATCCACCCGAATATCCCATTTTTTTACGGCATAATAGGAATAATTGACATTCTCATTCCCGCCTTCCTTATGCTGCAAATCGATTGCCCGATTGACCGCTTCCTCACTTACATGATTTTCATCGATAAGTATTTCCCCTAATTTTCTGTCCTGCTTTTTTAAAGCCACCTCCAGGACATCCTCGGAAATGACTCCCATATCGACAAGAATTTTTCCCAAGAGTTTATGTTTCCCCCGGCTTTCATCCGGGTCTTTCGTTTTATCTGAAATTGAATTGACGAATCTCTTAATCGTATCAAGAAGATTGAGTAATGTTGAGATCGTGCTTGCTGTAATGGTTGCTTTATTTTCACGGATTTCAGACAAGATAGATTCAATCCGCATGGTCTGCTGTTCTATCTCACTATAATTAAAAAACCCGGCGTTTCCCTTAATACTGTGAATAAGCCTGAAAGCCTCTCCCACGGCTTCAGTGTTGCCGGGGGATCCTTCAATCTCCAGGATATAATTCTCAATCTTATCCAGGAAATCGGTTGTTTCCGAAATAAACTTATTGACAAGTTCATCCGTAATAAGGTCATTTTCGGAAATTCTGCTTTGCAGTTTTTTCAAATCCACTTGTTGTATTTTATCCGGTGAAGCACATACCGCATCCGCAATTATATCCGGATCAAGTACTGTAGAATAAAGAATACAATACTGCATTTCCACAGGAAGTCCTTCATGTAAATCCTTAAATGGCGTATTCACCTTTGCGAGCAGAATATTACCGGTTTTTATCAACTTATTTATAAGTGTGACAGGCGTTATTTTCTTCTCATCCAGAAGTACTTTCAAATCATATTTGATACAATAGAGATAATCATGATGCCGGGGTATCATATCGAGGACTTGTCTGTCTATTTGTTGATGAAGTGTGTTACCCAGATTATCGACAAGAGTTACAGGAGATTCTTTTATATGCTTTGAATCCGGGACTTGTGTATCATGTAATATTCTATTGAGTACAGCTATTTTTCCCGATATATCCTTTATATCACTCTGTTCTATATCATTTATGAGTTCATCTACAAGATCGATACCGCCTAACAAGATATCAACAATATCCGAATCAGGTATTATTTTTCCTGTTCGCACACGGGAAAGAATTGCTTCCATGACATGAGAAAGCTCACCTATATTGATAAGCTGAAAAAAACCGGCATTCCCCTTTATTGTGTGAATGACACGGAATATATTGTCTATTAATTCCTTATGCGGCTTTTCCTTTTGTGATTCAAGGGCCAATAAATCGGTTTGCAGCGATTCCAGGTGTTCCTTGGTTTCTGTTACAAATTCTTTTATTAAACCCCGGTCAAAATTCAATTACGCCTCCTTCCCGTTTACGCTTATTGTATAAAGCTGATCTAGGCCGGTAAGAATAAAGAAATCCAGAAGGCGTCTATCCACATGAGCTAATACAGGTTTCGTCATATTAATTTCATCATGTTCCTTCTTATCATATAACATCTTACCAAAACTGAAAAAAACACCAAGCGAAATGGAATCCATATCATTCACTTCTTTCATATTAAAATAAAACACTTCATGACCTTTATCATATAACTTCATAAGCAATGAACGAAACTCTTCCGCACTCGTGGCGGTAAGATCCCCCGAGGGTGTTATTATTACCTTAATCGCATCAACATCGATGTGAAATTTAATCTTTGAAGGAATAGTGACGTACGCCGTCACATGATTCCCTTTTTCATTGAATTGAATCTTATCCGCAAGAGCGTAAATCAATGGATATCCGCAACGACGCCCCTTATTCCCGGATTTAGGGAGAGTAAGATTAAGACGTTTATATTCAAATCCTTCTCCTTCATCCGTGACGGTAAGAGTGAAACGTCCCCGGTCCATTCGAGTGATAGTGCATGTGACTTTTCTCTCTATTACATTCCCGTTTCCATGTTCGATCGCATTAATGAGCAATTCACGCATAACTAAAATAAAATCGGAAAACTCATCAAATCCCGAATTCTTTAAATAAATCTTGCAATCTTCTACTCCCGTATCGACATAACAGAGCCGTGATGATGATTCGAACATGAAACTGTCATTTTCCTGCTTTACATTATACATACTTTTCCTCACCTCCCGATTGAACAGCGAATTGATGATCACTAATATTTACGGGAATCTCAATACCAAGGAGCAGCATATCATCATTCGGCTTTTGATCACAAAAATCCAGAGTATCCGCCCAAATATTTTCAATCAGGTTTGAGAGAGTTTTGTCTTTGTGACGTAATATGGATTTCAGGATTCCCGGTTTCCCCATATAATATATGCCATCACCATTACGGCCTTGTGCATTAACAATTCCATCGGTATAAAGTATGATCCGCATTCCTTGTTTCACTTTCACTCTTTCTTTTACGAACTTAATTCCTTTCATAAATCCCAATACAGTATTTCTTATCGAGAGCTGTTCTACATTATTTTCTGATACAATAAATGGTAATGGGTGGCCGGCAACGATAAAATCGGTATACATCTCCTTAAAATTAAGAGAGACAAAAACAGCAGTCACCATTCTCGTATCAGGAAAATTATTTTCCAATTGATTATTCAGCATCTCAAAGTATGATTCTCCCTTGCAATCGGTCTCTCTATGTTCATAAAACGATCCTTTTATGATGACTGTATTAAAGCACGCGCTGATATCATGGCCGGCAACATCAGCGAAAAGCACATCATAGCCTACCTCAGTTTTACGGATATCAAAAAAATCTCCGCCAAGATTGCAGTACGGCATCGAACGATATGCAAGGGGCAGGTTTTCCGGTATTTCATTCATCGTAATGAGGTTTTGGTATGAATCAACCGCGGCATTTATCTGAATCCGGAGCTCTTTATTTTCCTTTTTATACTGCTCCAGTTCCCTTAATAACTTTATCTTAATATCTACATGCTCCAGATTTCTCTGTTTTTCTTTTTCAAAAATATCATTTACGGATTTTATAAAAGTCTTGTCATCGAAGGGTTTATCAATATAATCCATACATCCTTTTCTTAGCAGATCGACGACCGTTTTTTTATCTCCGTATCCGGTTATTACAAGTATGGGAAGATGAAAAGCAAGAGATCCGATATAATCGATCAGATTCATTCCTTTTAATCCGGGCATCTCTAAATCCGTAATTAATAGATCCGGAGTTTGATTTGATTCTACAAGTTCCTTAATTCTCATGTATGCCTCAAATCCATCCACAAAATAATCTACATTATACCCGTTTTTCCTGAGAAGAAATGCCAAGGTAGAAACAAGGGATTCCTCGTCATCAACAAGAATTATTTTTTTATTCTTATCCATTTGTCCGTCATCCTGATTCCTGAATAATTCTTTCGTGTACATACTGCAAAGAATGTGTTACGACAATCATTTATATAATTAAATAATAAGGCCGGTCTTCCTTTATTTGTTAAAAGAAAGCCGGCCATATTAAAAAGATGGGAAGTACAAAAAAGCACAAGTAAAACCAAAAAACTAATCATGAGACTTATTATGCAATAACTCTGCCACATTCGTGATGTTGAGATAAAATTTTTTATTTATCGATTAATAGATAACAACTCTTTTTAGTATAACAAATTAAGCACTACATCATCAGTTCAAAAAGTTATAAATACAAAACATCGTATTATGACGCAATAAATTCCGGTGCAATGATCATTGACAGTTATGGGGAATTCGCAAGAACCATTGCAGGGAGAATTGTTCCGGCACTCAAATTACTTTTTTACTTATTAAGCCGCTGGTTTAAAGCCTGCCTGCTTATACCGAGGATTCTTGAAGCAATAGACTGATTATTATTTGAAAGACGCATGGCTTCGGAAATTAAAAGTTCTTCCGCCTGTTTCAGAGTGGGCAGTTGTCTGACAAATTTTACATCCCCTTTTTTCAAGAATGACAGGTCTTTTTCGTTATTCTCACCTGACGTGTCTATGGGATTTATTATACTACTAAAAGAAGAAGTCGAAAGCATACCCTTTTTATGCATGGAGAAAGCATTATACACCAGGGCCTGCAATTCTCTTACATTACCGGGAAAATCATAAAGGCAAAGAAGTGTCACCACTTCCTTTGGTACGCCAGGTTTCTTTTTTTCCAATTCATCCGCTACTTTCGTGAGAAAATAATCGAATAATAACGGGACATCATCCATCCTTTCTTTTAAAGGAGGAATATGAATCCTGTGAGTGAAAAGTCTGTAATAGAGGTCTTTTCTGAATTTCCCCGCATTAACAAGTTCCATTAAATCACGGTTTGTGGCAGCAATAAATCTTGCATCCGTTTTATTCGTATGATCCGATCCCAGGGGAGTATACTCTTTTGATTCCAGAAGCCGCAGGAGTTTCACCTGACATTGCATGGAAAGTTCACCGATCTCATCCAAAAAAAGAGTTCCGCCCTTGGCCTCTGCTATAAGTCCGGCACGATCTTCCAGGGCCCCGGTATAAGATCCTTTTTTATGCCCGAAGAGTGTGTCCGAAAACAAGGTATCCTCTACTCCGGCAATATTTGCTTTTATATATTTCCCCTGGCGTCTGCTCAGATTATGAATTGCTTCGGCAAAAAGTTCTTTGCCGACCCCTGTTTCCCCGGTAATAAGAACCGGAAACTGGGTTTCGGAAATAGCCTCGACATATTTAAAAAGAAGAAACATTTTTTCATTATTCGTCACAATTTTTTTGAATTTATCCGGATTGGTAAGTTCCTTCCTGTAAAGACTATCTCTTAATGCCAGGTTCTCGAATTGTAACGCACTGAACTGAAGAGCACGTTTTACAGCAATAAGAAATTTAGACTTCTCAATGGGCTTTACAAAATAATCAAAAGCCCCGTTTTTCATACATTGAACCGCTGTCTCGACTTCATCCGCGGCAGTAATGATGATCACCGGGAATTCGGGATACTGCTCCGCCACAACAGAAAGTATTTCTTCACCTGATACTCCGGGCATAATCAGGTCAAGAATGAGTAACGTAATTGTGTGATTGGAGATATATTCAAGGACCTCTTCACTTTTCGTCGTACATACGATATTATTGATTCCTTCACGGGTAAGAATAATCTTCATGCTCTGAAGCGTTAGGGCTTCATCATCAACAATATAAACGGGATGTTGCGGGTAATTAATATCAGCCATATCGTCCTTTATTCCGATTAATCATGTGCAACAGGAAACCGTAAGATAACTTTTGTTCCTTTATTCACTTCCGATTCAAAAGAAATAGCAGCATGATGATTCTTAATAATTTTCTGGCAAATGGAAAGTCCGAGTCCGACCCCGCCGCTATCTCTCTTCGTAGTATAAAAAGGATCAAAAATCTTTTCAAGTTTATCTTGTTCTATTCCTTTACCTTCATCAGATATTGTAACTAAAACCTCGTCTGTTTCCGCCTGATAGACAGATTCTACGGAAATTCCCCGGTCGGGATTCTCCAGGGCGCCGCATGCATTCTGAAGCAGATTAATAACTACCTGCTCAATCTGTTTTTCATTCCCCATTATATCCGGAATTTCCTGAAGATCGATAGTAAAATTATTCGTTGATTTTTTCAATAAACCGGAGACTAATATCGTACTTGAGAGTATGCTTTTGTTTATATCAAACTTTTTATATTCCAAATCCAGATCCCTGCCGGAATAAGTTCGTAATTCCTTCACGATCACCTTTATCCGCTCAGATCCTTCCGCAATACCGGAGGTGAGCTGCCTGATCTGTTTTTTTAACTCATCATATGTCAGGTTATCGATTAATTCATTCCCGGGGATATTCATATATTCCCGGATGATATGATCCGTACTATCAAAAATTTCTTTAAGAACGGCAATATTGAGCATAATAAAGGTATTCGGGTTATTAATTTCATGGGCGATTCCGGAGACCAGGGTTCCCAGGGATGCCAATTTATTCGATTCTATAAGCTGTTTCTGCTGTAAGAGCTCTCTTTCTTCCGCCTTTTTTTTCTCGGTTATATCATTATAGAGAGCAATTATTTCACCGGTTTCAAGTTTATAGATAAAATTTTCACGCCACCCCTGAATTCTCTCGTCTTGATAAAGCGTGATAGGGAGATAAACAGGTTTTCCGGTCCTCCATACTTGCTGCAATCCCTCGTATACTCCGAAATCCTTCACATCGGGAAAAACCTCCGTGACTCTTCTCCCAATAACCATTTCTTTTTTAATTGCTTCTATAGTTTCTCCGGCCCTGTTAAAATCTACAAATATAAAATCTTCTCCGTCGTCTATTGCTTTGTATACCGCGAGACCACTTGACATATTATCGATAATTCTCCGGTAGCGTTCTTTGGTCTGCCGCACGACTAAATCCGCTTCATATTTTACATAGGCAAAACCAAGGTCATCCGCTATCTCCCCGATGAGATCGATATCATTTTCCAGACTGATGGGAACATCATTCATACACCGTGCCAATACACCATACAATTGTTTATTATGAAGAATAGGAAAAATGACAATATTTTGGCTGTCTCTGCATTTGCATTTTAAGCATCCCCGGCATTCTTCTTCCCTGGGATAGGAAAGTCTCCATTTCCCGGTTCTAATCACCTCCTGCAAACAATAAGGACCATCCCCGATTCCATCGAGAGATATATTCCAGGAAACGGATTGATGCTCCCCGGTGGCTGCAACAGGCTCGATCATTCCGGTTTCCCTGTTTAAGAGAGCAATTGATACATGGACATACCCCTTTAATGTAATAAGGATATCACAGCACTTCCGGGCAAGAAGTGTGATATTTGACTCATGAGTAATTGCCTGATCTATATTTCTTATTGCGTTCACGAGAGAATTAAGCTCCAAAATCATTTGTTCCCGCTTTTTTTGTTCGGTAATATCACTTATAATGCTAATGGTATGAATATAGTCACCTTCTTCATTTTTGAGCGCAGAGGAATGCATTCTTACAATGATTTCCGAACCATCCATTCGAATCATTGGGAGTTCATCGTCATAGGAATACCCGGTGATAAAAATTTCTTTTAACATAGATTGCAGTTTATCATGAAAATCCGGGTGTACAATTTTCTCCATCGGGAAATCATATATTTCCTCTTTTTTATAACCGAGATAATTCTCGATTTGGGTATTACAGGTAACAATATGCCCCTTTTTATCAATTGCAATAATTAAATTCGCGGCATTATTATAAATGGAACGAAGCCATTTTTCGCTTTGACGGTAGGCTTCCCGTAAAAAGACCTGTTCTCGTATATTTTGTAATGTACAGACGTATAATGGAGCAAAACTATTTTTATGGGAAATTTTAGA
>JAFGRV010000039.1 GCA_016934975.1 Spirochaetales bacterium
TATCATTTCCTGAATTAACAATCGGAGAGTATTATTACTGTTATATTGATTCGGTAAAACAAGATAATAATGGGGATATCCTTGAAATAACACGGGCAATCACCGGTTTTATTTATTAAGGGAGGAAAAAATACATATGAAAAAAGTAATTATTAAAATAACAACAGTTTTATTTTTTTTATTCATAACAATTCATAGTATAGGCGCCCTTGGTGATATGACATATTATAAAGATATTAAACATGATACAGGGACATATTCAATCTATATACGAAGAAACGCCCAAAATGAAATTGATAAGATTTGTGCGATGTATGAGGGCACAACTGACAGGATAAAGGATTCACAAACAGAAAAAGAAATTTGTGCAGATGTTTTAAATAATTCCCGGATAAATAAACTTCTGCTTAAAAGAATCATCCCGGCAGAAGCACCACCGGGTGAACCAATAGTTTACGTAGGAGTAGACGCACGATTTCGCCATCCCCAGGAAGGTTCTTATTTTATTGTAACTCCATGTATGATAAGTGAAACCTGGAAAGAAGATAATATTTTTTCAAATGGTCTGGATACCTATGAGAAACGAGTAGAGGTCTATGAAGAAGTACTATTATCTGCTGTACTCCAGGATCTTTCTCCGGAAAATGAGAACGCCTATCTTACGGTCATTGAAGATTTACTTTCAGCTGCAGCCAACAGTGCAGCCATTCCTCTGGATATTAAGACACTATTTGATGCTGCTCTCAATGGGTGGGATCTTTCTATAGGGAATGGAGACACCCTTAAAAGAGCCTTAGAGTACCTCTATACCTTTCTGGATAAATACGAGATCTCACATCTTTCGAAATTTAAAGGATTGGCAGATAAGTTTGCTAAAAATCTTGATAATATAGGTCTTGCTGTTTCTGCATTAAATTTTCTTAATGATTTGGGAGCGGGAATTTTTAAAGGTATGCTGATAAATGCTCTTGCTTTGGGAGAAGCAGAGTTACGTATGGAAGTATTGGAACAATGGGTAGAAGAAAACATAACTGATTATTATTTAGATCCTGCAATAAGCATCGCACTTTATCATGTGATAGATGCTTTTAATGAGTATAAAAAAGGGACTTGGCCTGCTTTTAGAGATGCTCTCTTTAACATGGAAATGGGTGTAACTTTTTCATCTTTTTTTACTTCTGTGGGTTCCTTTATATTGACTCATGCCGGATCTGCGATTGCCAATTGTGTTGGGGTTGGAGTATCCTGGGTAGGTGCATATGCTTTTTTAGCCATTAATACCTGGATGGCAATTAATGACGCCAATCATCAGGCAAGAGTAGTCTGCGCAGCAGCAACCGTGGATTATCTCTTAAAACGGAAAATACCACTCCAAGATTCAACAATCCGAAAAAACAGTAGAATTGTTAGTATCCGAAATTATCTTGCCTATTACTATTTTTTGAAAACTTATGAACTTAATACAGACTCACTTCTCGCATGGCTCCTCTGGTACAAGATGGGACCATGGAATGATGAACTTTTAATTTATATGGATATTCAAAAAGAAAATTTCTGTGAACTCCTCCCTCCTTTTTACATGTCTCAGGAAGAAGTTCCTGGTTTTCTTGCTAAAATCGATGGACCAATGGATACTCTTGAACCTTATGTAAAGAACTCCTGGTTTGAGAACAAACCGGATACTAATATTATCCTGACTTTCAGCGAACCTATGGAGAGCACGCTTTTTACCTCGAATAAAATTGTCCTGACGGGATCAGCGAATGGAAACCTTACATATTCTTTTCATTATAATGATGAAGATAATAGTTTAACCATCAACCCGGACAATAATGTGGGTTATGATGAGATTATTACTCTTGTTCTGGATTCATCTGTTACTGACCTTGCAGGACACCCAATGGCAGCACCCTTTAGTTTAAGCTTTAGTATATCAAGCCCCTATCAACCCCCCTCATTTTTAGTGATACCTTCGCTGCAGATAATCCCGGATCACGTCGATCCCCTTGAACCGTATACACTAACCGGATATGTGGAAAATGATCATGGAGATGAGTTATCCGCCGGTACAGTAGAAATTAGTATGGACGGACAAATAATCGGGACAACAAGTGTACATAACGGTTCTTTTCAAATCCGGCTGAATGCTCCGGCTCATGATTCACTTTTCCCTGTGAATAAAAATGTTGTGGTAAATATATTTGATGGGCAGATAGCTACCCTCGATCCTCAGGATTTTATCGTATTAACGGTAAACGGATTGGCCCCGAAAAATGGATATGATTTTGTCAGCTTAAAGACCTATGCCGGTTTTGAAAATAATACGCCTATAAATGAAACGACTCGATTCCCCCGGGAAATAAACAGTAAAGTGTATGTGGCTTTGGATCTGGAACACCTTATGGTTTCGTGTTCTATACAATTTCAGTTTATACGTCCCGATGGTACTTTTTATGAAGAACACATTGTACCCATCGACCCGAATGTTGTCGGTGAATCACATCTTGTTGTTTTTGTCCGTAACCTTGGAATGGGAGAGTACGGTCTGCTAGGAGATTGGACGTGTAAGGTGATTGTGACTCCGGCAGGAGGAGAACCGGAACATGTTGATAGTATAAGCTATACTGTAGGATACAATCTCCAGGGGCATCAGCTTTGCGAATCGGTATCCGGCACTCCCTTGGAACCGGTAAATCCCGGTAATCTTTTCACTACGAATATGGAACAGCTTTATTCTTTTATTAATTTTACCGATCTCTCGGAAGTTCTTCATCTCATGTGGTCATTTAAAGGACCACATGATTACGAAAAAAAAATTTTGCAGACGACAAACGATCCTGGTGTTTCCGGAATCGCAACGTATGGTGTAAGTGCTGCTTTGTCTATTGCAGGGACAGAGGTAGAATATATGTGCGGAGACTGGAGTGTGGAGTTATATGTTATGACTCCGGATAATGACTATTCTTTGGCAGGTGTCGATTATTTCACCCTCCTCGAGAATCCGTCTATCCCACCGGAGATTTCCGTATCCATGGAAAGTGAAGAATCTATTGAAAATCAGGATATCTATATAAAAGTGTCAGTAACGGATAATAATTATATTGATAAAGTCGTCTTGCATTGGAAAAGCGGATATTCTCTCTACCGGACCTGGAATTCCGTGGGAACAGGTGACTTTGAGGTTATTCATTCTATCGGAACTATGTTTGAACAAGGTGATGTTGTTGAATACTGGGTAGAAGCCTGGGATTTATCAGGAAATTATACTCATTCTTTTCATCAATTTATTAATATACAACAGGAATCTATTTCACCTCCTCATCCACCTGTCACAGTCGGGGCAATCCAACGAGATGTTCCTATCACGGTAACTACTCAAGGTGCTTCGAGTAATTGTGGTAGTGCACTAGAATATCAGTATGATTGGGGTGATGGAAACCTCTCTCCATGGGGTACTGCCGTCCGGGAACATAGTTATAATAAGGAAGGAGAGTTTCCACTTAAAGTTAAGGCCCGTTCAACAGTTAATATAGCGAGAGAATCAGAGTGGTCAGGAATTTTCTTCATCAAGGTGGATTCTACTCCCCCGGTTATTAATATTATTACAAACGCCGGGAATACGATATCTTCTAATGATAATACTATTATTATCGAAGGAACAGCTATAGACCCTGAATCAGGTTCCGGAATTGCTTCTACTACAAATAGCTTGGATGCATTTAATGAAGGATCAAAAGAAAATTGGCGTTTTTCATTTACCCGGGAAGAGGAATTTGCCGAATACCATATTACAGCCGAAGATAATGCCGGAAATATCTCCAGTGTAGATATTAATGTAGAACCGGGTCCGGAGATAGAGATTTTTCCCGAGTCCCTGACATTCCCATTAACAGAGGTAGGTGGTTTTTCCGAAACACAATTTATTATAAAAAACACCGGCTATGGTGAATATATTGGGAATGTAACAGTCTTACCACCTTTTTCTGTTTTAGATGGTGATACCATTCAATTATCTCATAATGAGGAACAATTAATTATCGTCAGATTTTCACCTGAATCTCAGGAGGAATACAATGGAAATCTTGACCTATCAGGACCAATTGCGTTAATGATTCCTCTTTATGGCAAAGGCTCTGATTCACCAATACTTACTCTTGAATCTGCTGAATTGGATTTTGGTGTCGTAGAAACAGGATCCTTTAGAGATTTGTTCCTTACAATTACGAATTCAGGTTTTGGTTTGCTGTCAGGTTCCATAGAAGTGGAGCAGCCATTTTCTATAGCTCCTTCCGAGGATAGTTACGCTCTTTTACATAATGAAACAGCCGCTATTCCGATTCGGTTTGAGCCAATGGACGAAGGATTTTATATGTATGATCTTAATCTGGCAGGTGAAGGTTCCAATGATTGTATCCTTAAAGGAATGGGGTCACGTGAACCGGTTTTTTATAATTTTGTTAATGGTGATGGTAATCCATCCTCCCATGTTAATGCTTTGTATATGATAAGGAATTATAATTATCAATATGCAGATAATGAGCAACTAATAGTTGGAAAAGGTGAAAGCAGCCAGTTTATCGAGACTTGGCTTCAGTATCCCAATTTATTCAATTTTTCAGGTAATGGCATACCATATAATGCAAGGATTTCCTTTGGGACATTACTTTTTCATGTTCGTGATTTCCGGTTGCAAGGAGTAACACCTCTCAATATTTCCCTTTACAGGATTAAAGATCCTTCACACTTAGGCAAACCTATATATCCAGATTCATCCGGTTTTGTGAAAGGAATTGATTATTATTACAGAGATAATAGAATAGGGAGAAAAATCCCATGGATAGAACCTAATGGTTCTATGACAGATTTAATTACCGGATATGAACCGACTGCAACAGTATGTTTGAATAAGGATTATTTTGAAAAATATGATGATGCGACAGTTGCGTTTGACGTGACTAAAGATTTAAAAGCATGGCTTAATGGTGAAGAAAATCATGGGTGGTTCCTGCAATGTAGTGCAACTACTGAAGCAGGGGATATCATAGAATTTTTTAGTCCAACGAGCATTAACGAAGATCAACGTCCTGAATTATTAATTTCATATGATACAAATAATTCGGTGATTCCTCCGGAAGCTGTCACGGTATTTGATGGTATCTGCGATGATAGTGAAGTGATACTGGAATGGGATTTCCCGGAAACAGATTTTACAGGAGTCAGGATTATCAGAAAAGAAGGATCTGCACCACTCCATCCATATGATGGAAATTTAGTTATTGATACAGTGATAGAAACAAGTTATACGGATAAAAATCTGGAAAATGGTACGGAATATTTTTACAATCTTTATCTTTATAATGGAACCTTGAATTTTTCTCCATGTATTACTCGGAAATTAGTTCCCGGCGCACCAAATCCCCCTGAACTTCTCCCCTCTCTTATTGGGCCGGGATATGTAATACTAAAGTGGAATCCTGTTTCGAATGCAGATTTCTACCGGATTTACCGAATAGAAAAAGATTCCGGAAAAAAGATTGTTATAGGGAATGTGAAAGGGGAATATTTTCAGGATGAAAATATAGGGCTTTCGGGATATTTTTATGAGATTCACGCTTGTAATAATTATGGTGAAGGACCGGGTTTTATTTTAGAAATCGAAGATATTCCTTGCTCTTTAGAATATCCAAAGGCACCTGAGATAACAGCAATACGTTTTACCGAGGATTTTCAAATAGTCCTTGAATGGCTCTCCCTCGGCACAAGGGAATCAGGCTATATTCTTGAAAGAAGTGTTTCCGGTGGATTATGGAAAACTCTGTGTGAATTGGATTTTATATCCAGGAGTTTTACTGATAAGGAATTAACACCAGATACACATGTTGAGTACCGGATCTATAGTAAAAATAGTTTGGGTCAATCTCTTGACTTTGATATAGTGTCCATCGATATCATCGACTTTCCGGGGAAACCTAAAAATTTCAGATATAACTTCGTAAACAGTACTTTATTAAAAATGATATGGGAACAACCGATAGAAAATATTACGGAATATAGAGTTGTTCAATATAATTCGGAAGGAACCCCTGTTTTCACGGATAGTATATCAGGTGATAGCCGTTCATACTATCTTAATTCTATTGTTCCGGAGGATTTATTTTATTATTCTCTCACTGCTTTGAATAACCAGGGTGAACAGACACTTATTACGGAATATATTGTGAGTAAACCAGGTATTAAACAGGATTTACCTTATGAATATACTCCCCCGCTTATCGTCCCCTCCATACCCTTGGGACTTACAGTATTACCTCGCTCTTCTAAGTCTTTTATTATAAATTGGTCTCCTGTTCCAGGTTCTATTTATTATGAACTCTATCGTTCAAATATCGAAGAGGGTGAGTATACTCTTGTGTATCAAGGAAAGGAAACCTATTTTTATGATACTGGCCGGACACCATCAACCCCTTACTACTTTCGTATTGCAGCTGCGTACACTGATGCCCATAGTCCGCTTTCCCAACCAGTGGTGGGAGTAACAGAAGCCCAACCGTCTTTTCCACTCATCCCCCGGAACTTCACTATTTATAGGGAAGATCTTTCCACTATTTCTATGGTATGGGATAGTATCCGGAATGCTTCGACCTATAAAGTTTTCAGGAGTGAAAATCCTGCATCTGCTCAATGGGCATTAGTTTATACAGGTACATTTACATCATTTACTGACACGAACCTGAGTCCGGGGTCACGCCATTTTTATCAAGTTCATGGTATAAATTCAGCAGGTTCAGGACCTTTTAGTAAAATTATAATAGGTACAACAAAAAACAGACCTTTTTCACCATATATCAATCAGATAAATACCCTTGGTATTGACGCTTTAGAGATAATTTGGGATTCATATGGAATAGTCGAAGGATTTCATCTTTACCGGGCTCAATCTTTATATGGCCCTTATGATCTCGTGTACCAGGGGGAGGAAAAAAAATTTGTTGATACGGGACTTATCCAAGATAGTGTTTACTATTATAAAGTTATTGCAGTAAACAGTTACGGTAGCAGTGTAGATTCTTTTCCTGTCTCCGGAAATACCGGTGTTATTCCAAATCCCCCAAATAACCTGAGAATAGAAACAAATTCCCTCTCTACCATTTCTCTTCGATGGGATGATTCTGAAAATACGGAATCATATACACTCTATCGTTCTCTCTCCGCAGAAACGGATTATACGGCAATCTACACTGGCACTTTTTCCTTTTTCGAAGATACCGGGTTACCGGCAGGAACCACGTATTATTACAGAGTACAGGGGATGAGCAGCTTCGGATCAAGTGAACTCTCTTCCTGTATCGAGGCTCAGACTGGTGCTCTTCTTACCTCGCCTTTGGAATTAACGATAGAACAAGGAGATACAACTTTCTCCCTCACAATTTCCTGGGAGCAAATCGAATCCGCAGTTTCCTATGCTTTATATTTCTCGGATAATAGCGATGGTGATTTTCAACTCCTTAATGAGAGTGCTGAAACCTATTTCATTCACGATTCTCTTTTAAGTAACACACATTATTACTATAAAGTCGCATCAATAAATGAATTTGGAATAGGCCCTCTTTCCGAAACAGAAACCGGTCTCACAGGGAGCTTACCTTCCCTGCCTTCGGGTTTCACTATTTCAGATGAATCTGTTAACAGTATAACAATCTCATGGAATGCAGCCTCCTTCTCAACTTCATATTCAGTCTATCGGGACACAAATGAATCAGGTTCATTTACGACAGAAGTTTTTTCCGGTCCTGAACTCACCTATATTGATACTTTTTTGAACCCTCATCAAACCTATTATTACAAAATTGTATCACAAAACAGATATGGAGAAAGTATCATTAGTGACTGGATATCCGGGACAACTCTTTCGATAACTTATATTGCGGCAACTGCCAGAAATTCCTATGCCATATTGGATAATGGATCTGTATGGGGATGGGGAGCGAATAATAGAGGACAACTTGGTGATGGTACGACAGTAAGTTCAAGTACTCCTGTACTTCTCCCTGTTTTAAGTAATATTAAAAAAATTGTTGGAGGAACCGAATATAATAATTATGCTCTTACAAATGATGGGTTGGTATTTGCCTGGGGAGATAATTCCGATGGTTTTCTAGGATTAGGAAACAAGATAAACTCCTATATGCCTACTCAAATTCCACAACTCACCACAATTCAGGATATTTCCGCCGGAGAAACCCATGTACTGGCCCTTGATTCCAATGGAGTGATTTGGGCTTGGGGAGCAAATGAAAGTGGCGAAATAGGAAATGGCACGACAAATGAATATCTTTCACCAATTCAGCTTACAGGATTGCCTGTTATGACTCAAATTTCTGCGGGAGATGAATTCTCTCTTGCTCTGGATAATAATGGAAATGTGTGGGGATGGGGAAGAACTTCTAATGGACGATCGGGATTAGGACATGATACTGTATCACCCTACTATGAAACACGTCCTCTTCAGCTTGCAGGTTTAAGCAATATTACACAGATCCATTGCGGCGCTTTGCATGGTCTGGCACTAAGAAATGATGGGACTCTTTTTATCTGGGGAGATAATCAATTTGGTCAGCAAGGTAATGGACTCAGGGACGAAGAAATACCTCTTCAATATATTAACTATCAACCAGTTCAAGTTCCTGGTCTCAATAATGTGACAGAAATAATAAAAGGATTTTCCCTGAGTGATAGAACAACAATTAGAAAAAATGATTCTACCATCTGGGGATGGGGATTTAATGTTATTGGTGCAGGTGTTATAGGTACAGGAGATGATCAGATTGAGTGTTACCTGGAGCCCATTCAGGCTGCAGTTGTCCCACAGGATATTTTAGACATAGCAACCGGGGATATTCATACCCTCTTTATAACCTCGGAAAATAAATTAATGTCCTGGGGAAGTAATTCATATGGACGATTAGGAGATGGGACATCACAAAATCAAGCACATCCTGTAGAAGTAGAATGGTAAAACTGGTCATTAACGGATGTATGTTGAAGATTAAATAAACTTCCCTGTTGTCGCGGGAATGAAATGTCCGTATTTTACACCTTTTGTACTTACTATACTGTCTGCAATCGGCTGAATTTCTTTTGCTTTGCCACGTAAAAGTATAATCTCTACACAATTATGGTGATCCAGATGTGAATGTAAAGACGCGATGATGTTCGTAAAATGCTCATGTTGCAGATTAGTCATTTTCTGGGCCATATGATATTGATGATGATCATAGACAATCATAACAACCCCTGTCGTTTCCTCGGTTCCCTCGAGCCATTCCTTGTTTATTAAGGCATTCCGGATAAGGTCCCGGATTGCTTCCGAGCGGTTAGTATATCCCTGCTTATCACATAATGAATCAAATTGATCCAATAAATCATCTTCTAATGAAACTCCAAATCGTTTTAACATATAAAGATCTCCTTATCAATTAATATCTGAAATGACAGAAAGATTATCGCACGAATATACTAAAATAAGAAATCATATATATCAATAATGAGGTAAGTATATTCTTCTATAAATATTTTTAAATTTTGTGAAGTAAATCTGCTTTGTATAAGTAAAAATGATTAATTTTGAAAAATTTCCCACTTAACTTGACATTTCACTCTAAAAAATAGTATATAAGATATACGGACATTTTTAAGTGCTTTAGAAGGAGACTCGCATGGCCAAAATACTGATTGTAGATGATGATCAGGGTTTTATTGATGCTACAACGCAAATTTTACAAAACGCTGGCTTTGAGGTATTAGGTGCCACTACACCGGAAGACGGACTAAGCAAGGCTCAATCTGAAAAACCGGCTCTCATATTACTGGATGTGACATTAAAATCACCCGAAGATGGTATCCTTATGGGCAAAGAACTCTATGGAAAAGGATTAAAAATACCGGTTATAATACTTGAAAATGTTGCAAAGGCAGCAACCCACACAAATGATACCTCTGATTTAGCAGTCGAGGCATATGCAGAAAAGCCTCTTGATCCGGAAAAGATTGTAAATAAGATTTCGGCAATTATTAATCGGTAATATTCTTAATATCCTAAGAATTTAAGCCATTCAGATCCTTTTTCTAAGCAAAACCGGATTTTCATACATTATTCAAATATCCACATTTATATTTCTTGCATACGAATGAGAAGGAAAATCTACCCTCGAAAATATTTATGTGACCGAAGCCGTGATTGCCAAGGCTGATGCGGCTCTCTACGAAGCAAAGCGAAAAGGTAAAAATATGGTATATGTTCTTGATCACGACACGTAAGAATCCGATCTTTCCCGTTATTTAATTTTTTTAAGTGTACTTTCACATTATATTATCAGTAGATATTATTGAATGATCTCATGCACGTAGGTTTCTCAAAACAACAGAGGTTGATCTAGCCCGTCAAACAACAATTCCGGGTCAAAAGTGAGGATTTGATGAAAAGAAAGCGCGATGGGTTTGAGTTGCTTATCAATATAATGATCATAATCGAGGGGCGACAATTGTTTTGCAACCGGTTCCGGGCCATTTTGGGTGATAACATACTCGATTCGACCCCGCCTGTTTTTCCACCCAAGTTTTTCGGCAGCCTTCACCTGGGGGGGCTTATTTTTTGTGTAAGAAATAACTGATCTTCGTAGTTGTTTACGATAAATTAGTTTATCATCATATTTCCCTTCTCTTAACTCCGAACAAATTTTTTTAATATAGCAGATGATTTCCTCCTCCTTCGCATGTGTGAAAACGAGTGAGAGGAGGTGTATTTGAAATTCATGGGCCAGGTCTGTCCAATCACTACGGATGGCTTCCATACCCTTGATTTCAATGAGTGTACTGATATCAGGATTTGAATGTGCCGTCATCGTAAAGCCGGCATATCCCTTGGCCCGCCCCCTGGCTTTATCGTCCTTATCTGCCTGCACGAGGGGACGACCTGGCAGACGCATGGGAGGGATAAAAAGTTTGCTGTAAATTTTTTCAAATTCCAGTTCAAGCCTTGGGACAACATTATATTCCTGTTTCACATAATCACCAACGGCGCTGTTAACATCAGCTGTCAATCTTTCTCCGTGTTGTAAGAGCACATGATAATCAGTTCCCGGAGGATATACGGATTCAACAAAAAGAGAATCCGTATCGCCGTAAATAACACGGAAACCTTTTTCTCGCAAATAGTCACGGCACCAGATAAGAAGTTTCTGACCGAATCCTGTTATTGCCCCGGCAAAGAGAGATGAGGCGAAACGACACCCCGGCGTTCCAAGAACACCGTAAAAGGAATTCATTAATATTTTATAAACATAAGAAGCTGTGGGATCACCATCTCGTTTTGCCTGTTCCCGTTTTTCAAAAAAACCGGAGATAATTTCAGGGAGAATTCCCGGTTCACGTAAAAAACAGGCGTTATTGGGGGCTTTTATATAGTTTACGGAATTTTCATTTTTCCCCGGATCCGAATCTACAAAGACAAAAGAGAGGGGATCTATATTAAATGTACGAATTATTGACGGGTATAGGCTTTTAAAATCGAAAATATATACATTCTCATAAAGTGCGGATTCGGGGGACAGAATATAACCTCCCGGAGCACCAAAAGTCGTGTGGCTGTCTGTCCCCAGACTCGGTGCAACAATAGACCTCTGATGAAGGAATTTCATATAGAGGTGCTCAAAAGGCATAATACTTGTCCAGGCCCGTTCAAGATTGATCCCGGTGAGGAGACTCCGCATGATAGTTAAATTCATAAGATTTGTTTTTTTGAGTATCCGGATTACTAATTCCGAATCTTTCAGGCAGTATAATGCATATTCATGAGGATCTTCCCGGTAGAGTTTTTCCAGGAGCTCCACTTTTTCATCACCTTTAAGGGAAATCTCTTTGCCCTCACCAAGAAGGGTTTGGGAGACCGTTTCCAGGGTGTAATCCTTGTACTTCTCCCGGGAGGCCCGGATTAACCACATACTATCGATGACCTGTCGCCCCGGGATAATGAGTTGATGTTTCCGTCCCTGTTTTGATTCAAGAAAAACGCAAGATTTATCCGAACGGCCGAAATCCATTACCAGCCCCAGATCGGCAAAACGCCGGGCTATCATTAAAAAGTCGAAATCGATAACATTCCAGCCTGTGAGAATATCCGGATCAAACTCATTGACCAGAAAAGCAAATCGTTCCAGCAGCTCTTTTTCCGTCTTGAAATTCTCCTGAATATCCGGTTGATTCGTTTCGATGGGATCGTGAGGTACCAATAAAACTCTTTTGAACCCCTCTCCCGCCAGACTGAGGGCACGGATATGGTGAGTTTCAAGAGATGTTTCAATATCAAGGGCCAGGACTTTGAGCTGAGGAATCCGGGAGGCACTTTTCATTGCGGGATTGATGTAAATTCTATCTACTCGTCGCCCTTTTTTATAGACACCTGAGATTTCTATGGACCTGTCAATACTGCGGGATAACAGGAATTGATCGGCGAATTTGACATCCCCTTCATAGGTTCTCACCCTTTCACGTTCCAGAATTTCTTTGCTTCGTCTGAGATCTCTCATGGTATTACATTCGAGACGAAGGACACTTTCTCCATCCATGGTACGGCAGGAACATTCCATCAACTGGTGTTTCATCCCCGTACCGGCGGCCAGCTCCCTCTCACTCCGGCGGATATAGAAGTGGGGCTTTTCCCTGTTTTCAATAATCGCAAAGGTTTCCTGGTTTTCCATCCGGCCAAGGATATAGAGAATGGGTTTAGATTGATGGTGATAGATATCGATAATAAAACCTGTTCCGGACATGATACTGATAAGATATACTAATCTGTCGGATATGGAAAGAGTAAGGTGATGTGAGTAGTTTCTTTCTTACAGGTTCGCTATTCCCATTCCACCGTAGCCGGCGGTTTACTTGTCACATCATAGAGTACAAACTCAATCTCATTAAATTTTTCCACAATCTCATTTGTCAGCTGCTTTATTACATCAATACCTACATCCTTCCCGATGGCCGCGGGTCTGCCTGTCATAAAATCATTTGTAATAAAACTCCGGATCGCCACGGAATACTTTTTCGTGATTCCCACGGGGAGCAGTACGGCAAAAACCTGACTGACAGGGGGTTTATCGAGGTAGTTCCGAACGATAAAATCCAATTCCCTGAGTAATTCCACATTCTCATGAGCTATATACATGGGTGAACAGACGACCTCACCCCCAAATTCTTTTTGATTAAGGACATACGCAACACGGTTAACAAATGAGAGTTTATTGGGAAGTTCCGTACCGATTTTATACATGCGGTCCCAGTCAAGGGCATCAAAGCCGCCGGCGAAAATACCAAGATAGCGGTAGCTTCTGCAATCACCCTGGACCCCTACTGTTTTCAAAGGAATAATTTCACCCTGGTAATCAATTGCTGATTTTCCATCAGCCTTGATTTCCGACTGGAGTTTTCCAAGCTGTTTCTTGAACTCATCAATCTGAGCTTCCGTCGCTTTTTGTTTTCCGTCATGACAGATGAGACGAATCGCGAGTCCGGGACCGGGAAAGGGTTGTCTGCCTGCTATGGATTCTTCGATACCCAAACGGCGTGCAACCTCACGAACCTCGTCTTTATGCCAGTCCCAGTTCGTTTCTACGATTAAACCTTTGTCCCGTGCTTTTCTGATAATTTCCACATCATTATGATGGGTTTTTATTTTATGGGCATAACTGCTGACATCGGGATTTCCGCTCTCAATTAAGTCGGGGCGCAATGTCCCCTGAGCAATATATGTGTTGTTTACATCAAGGCGGAGTTTTTCCGTCTCATTTTTTACCACATCGATAAATAAATGCCCGATTATATTTCTTTTTTCCTCGGGATCGGTCACCTGTTTCAAAGGCCCCAGGCTTTTTCCTTCCGATACGACAATTGTATTAAAAAATAAATCTTCCGCGTTTACCCGGTCCAGGTTCTTTAGACCGAGGGATTTCAGATTTTCACAAATCAGATCACTCTCATCTTTGCGCATTAATCCGTGATCAACATGAATTCCATAGACCTGATCCTGATTAAGGGCTTTTAATAATAATACTGCACTCACCGCAGAATCGACCCCCCCGCTCACCAGGACAAGGATTTTATTCTTCCCTACTTGTTCTCTGATTTTTGCTATTGCTGTCTGTATCCTGTCTTTCAGCATATAATTCCCGGAAAACCTGCATATTTTCTTTAAAAAATTCTGCATAATCTGCTTTCCATGGAGAGTCAGGTCGACCTCGGGATGAAACTGCACCCCGAAAATATTGTTCGCTTTATTCCAGAGGGCTGCAACGACAGGACCTGATGTTGCACACGGTAAAAACCCTTTTGCCAGGGTCTGTACGGAATCTCCGTGACTCATTAAAACAGTCTGGGAATTATCAAGACCGGAAAAAAGAGGACAGTTATGATCCACTGTAATTGTTGTCTCCCCATATTCATTCTTCACTCCGGGCTTCACCTGTCCCTTGAAATGAGAGTTAATCAGATGCATACCATAACAGATACCGAGTATGGGAATTCCAAGGGAAAATATCTTTTTGTCATACCTCAGGGATGTATCAGACCAGACACTTTCGGGACCTCCGGAGAGAATAATCCCCTTGTATCCTTTTAAATCATCAGCCTTTGTTAAGAGGGGGAAAATATCGGATTTAACGAACTGTTCCCTCACCTTTCTATCGATGACTTTCGTGTATTGTCCGCCACAATCTAAAATAGCGATGCTGTCTATAGTATTTTTCATTTTCAGGATGTCTCCAGTTTTTTCCTTATCTCATCGACGAGGTTTCGATATTGTTTGCAGAGTGTCAACGTTTTTTCTTTTGACCTGCCATTATAGTTTTCAGGTTGATTAAAAAACTCATCGGGATTTTGGATATTTACATCTTTGAGCTTCATCGTAATGATATTCCACAATTCCGGTTCCTGCTTTAAGACATCAATGAGTCGTTTCCCGGTACTATTACATTCAAGAGTAATTTTCCGTACGATCTCATGGGCATCACCTTTTCCCCCAAGAGATAAAAGGATATAGACTGGTTCTGCCAGGACTAAATCTGCGGATTTTGCAAAGTTTTCTTTCATTTTTTCTTTTTTTACGGAAAGTGATGATAGAACTTTTTGCATCCGCTTTGCGGCGGCAACAAATCCCGCAATATAATCAGTAATAAACCGGGCAGAGGCGGAATTAGTAAGGTCCCGCTGATGATCAGATAATTGATCCATAAAAAAGGTCATGACCCTTGGACAAAAGGCTTTCCACATGCTTTTTATATTTTCACAATTCCATGGATTCCGCTTCTGGGGCATGGTAGATGATCCGACCTGGTCTTTTGTGAATTCTTCTGTTACCTCTGCTATTTCCGAGCGCTGAAGATTACGTAAATCATCCGCGCAATTCGCTATAATACCAAAGGCTGTATTGAGCTCAAGAAGCAGGTCCAGCATGTACTCACTCTCAATAATCTGGGTTGAATATTCCGAGGGTTTAAGGCCGAGACAAGCACAATATTGTTTTTCCAGGCCCCCCGGATCCCTGGTCACAATACTCGTGGCATTATAAGCACCGACAGCACCGGATAATTTCCCTCGCAGATTATTCGATTTCTCTTCGATTCTTTGGATTGATTTGCCTAACCGGGCTACATACTCTGTCAGGGCAAATCCGAAGGTGATGGGAACAGCATGTTGGCCGTGGGTTCTCCCGACCTGGGGGGTTCCGGCATGTTCCAGGGAAAGGGACATTAACGTATCTTCCACACCACAGAGCAGGGGGATCACGACCTTTCTCACTGCATCCCGGATACGGCAGGAATTCGCAGTGTCCAAAATATCCATGGAGGTTGCTCCAAGATGTACAAGATGAGTAATCGTCTCCGGTATTTTTCGTTTAATAACATTTACCAGTGACCGTATATTATGTTGTGTTTTTTCCTCTTCTGCGTAAACCTCTTCCGGGGTAATTGTATTCTCCAGATTATCCAGAGTTTCTTCAATGTGCTTTTTATCCGGTAAAGAATCCTGAAGAGAAACAAGAGCCTTAAGCAAGGCAATTTCAGCTTTTAAACAATACCTGATTCCCGCATCTTCACTCAAGTAAAGTGCTAATGCATCAAATTCCTTTACATTAGAAAGGTAATACCTGTGATCCAAAGGCGATAAATTTAAAAAAATACTTCGTTCTTTCATACCTAATATGAACTTAATTTTACGTTTTTGTCAAAGCCCCGGGAACAATTTTAAACTCTCTTTTTTATAAAAACTAAGAAATTTAATCTATAAATTATATGAGTAATCATATATAATTGCGATAAGTAAGGGGATATTTCGATATTATTCCACATTTTTTGTTCAAAAAAAATGGAATAAGAGCATAGTACAATTAAAGGATGATTAATAAAGTATGTCAAATGAAGAAATCAACGGTTTATTTGAGCAAGCAGTTGATGCGGGAACAAAACGGGATTATCCAAAGGCAATATCACTTCTTACCCATATTATCAATAACTATGATTATCCGCCTAAAATACTTCTCTATCTGGGAAGGAGTTATCATGCAGTCGGGGACTTTTATAAAGCCGCCGATATATTCGAATTTTTCTTAAGAATAAACCCGGCATCCATACCGGGACATTTTTTTCTCGGACGGACGTGTCTTACTATCGACCTCTATCAACAAGCTGTTACTCATTTACAGGAATCAACAAAAGATACAAAAAGTCCTTACTATTTTACCACATTAAGTCTTCTTGCCATTGCGTTCTTAAAATTAAAGAAACCCGAAATTGCCGTCTCGTATTTTGAAAAGGCATTGCAGATAGAACCACAAAATCAGAAATTATTTACCGGTTACTTAAACGCATTATTTGTAAAAGCAATTAAGTTATATAGAAAGAATGATCTTGAAGAATCGGCTAAAATTTTTGAGTTCCTTCTTCAAAATAAGGGGAATTCCATTCTCCCCCACCTTTACCTTGCAAGAATTTACAGACTCCTGGGAGCAAATCAGAAAGCACTCCTTCATTACGATACTGCATCAAAAATGGCTCCGGAGGATCAATCCCTTAAACTGCAAAAGGCTGTTACCCTGTTAAAACTCGGAAACCGGCAGGAAGCTGAATATCAACTGGAGCAACTCCCATTACACTTTAATAAAGCAACGATTAAAACCCTTAATCCCTATCAATTACTCAGGTTCATTACCATGACCCATTTTCAGAAAAATGATTATAGAAAAGCTATTTATTATGCAAAAGAAATTCTTAAAGAGAATTATGCTGATGTTGATATGCATGTGGTTATTGCCGAATCGTATGTAAAACTTGGTGACCTTGGGAAAGCTAAAAATCATTATTTACGATCCCTGGAAAAAGAAAAAAATAAAGTAGAACTGTATTATGGTCTTTTTAATATTCTATGGGAAAAAAGGGAATATGAAGAGCTCCTCCAAAAAGTAAGAAGAGTGTTACGTTCAAATCAACATGACAGCCTTGCTGCGTATTTCTATGCTCTCTGTTATTCACAAATCGGTGAAAATCCGAAAGAAATATTTACCTTATTACAAAATCAAATCCGTGAAAAAGGTCCGGATCCATTGCTCATGATTGCCCTCGGAGAAGCATACTTAGCATATGATATGCCCGATCTCGCGGAAAGCTGGTTTTTAAGAACCCTGAAAATAAGGCCGGAAGATAAAAAAACCATCCGGTTTCTCATTATTCTTTATCAGAAACTTGATAACCCCAAAAAAGAAAAAGAATTTATAGAACACTATTTTGAGCTTTTTCCGGATGATAACCAGATGAGAAAAAGCTATATCAAGCTTCTCATCCGGCTTAAAACATATAAAAAGGCGATCAAAGAAATTCTCACCCTCATCCCTTCCATTTCTAACAAAGAGAGTCTTAAAAAAATGCTCGCTCATTGCTATATGAAAATAAAAGATTATAAAGATGCGATCCTCATTTACAAAGAACTCCTGCAATATACTCCGGACAATCTGGAACATCTTAAAAATCTCATTATATGTCTGGAATCTGCGGGGAACAGGAAATATGCCATTGCTCTTATTCAAAAAGCTGTCTCATTCTTTAAAAGAAACACGGAAATACTCTTCATGTTAGGAACAATATATTATAGAGACGGGGATTATGAACGTGCAATAAAAACATTTAAGGAAATTTTAGCAGATCAGCCCCAAAATTGGATTGCCATTAAAAACATAGGTCAGATCTATAAAAAGACAGGGAATAAGATTTTTGCCGATAAATTTTTGAAAAGAGCGGAAAGTATAAGAATAAAAAAGAAATGAATATACTCTTTGTTGCGGAAGCATGCGATTCAAAAAAAGCAGATGAATACTTACAAATGCCATTTTTACAATTTATAGCTACTTGTTTTTCTATTGAAGTTACTCATTTCAGAACATTAGTATCAAAAATAGATACGAATTCAAATAACATCATCATACTTCATTTTAACAGACAAAATATTCCATTATTAAAAAAATTGAGAGAGATAAAAACGAGACACATTATCCTCATCCTGTATTTCCATGCAGATTTTAAGACCATATACAACTGTATTTCAGATAATAGAAATATTTTAGAAGATATAGCAGAATTCGATATACTGGCAACAATGCAATATCAGCTTTCGTATCAATTAAAAGGTCTTTTTAAAAAAAAAATATTTGAATTATTACCTCATCAAA
>JAFGRV010000040.1 GCA_016934975.1 Spirochaetales bacterium
GGTAAAATATTGATTTTTATTTTTTTTACGCTACTATTAATAAAGAGGATATAGTTTGGTTATCTAAACGAAGAATCCTTACATGCTTAATGATATTTTACGGAGGAACATATGAAGAAATATTTTATTTTCGGTGCAATAATTTTATTTGTATTATTAATGACAAATTCGTGTATAATTTTTGTAGGCGGGGATGGGACTTTAAGAATTGTGAATGATTCAGAGGACTATGAAATTTATGAAGTATATATTGTTAAAAATGCTGACTCAAGTGGATGGGGTGATGACTGGCTTGATGCTGATGAAATTATTGATATATTCGAGTCTCGGACATTTACCCTTGATTCGGGAGAATATGATGTGCGGATTGTTGATAGTGTTGAATGGAATGCGTATGAATATAATGTTGAAATTGATCCGGATTCTACGACTACTCTTCACTACGACGGTTATAATCTGGACAAGTAAGAGATTGCAGATATTGTGATGATATAAAAGCCTAATATAAACAATGATATAATTTATATTAGGCTGTTCCATTATTTTTACCCTCGCTGCAATCTCAACGATAATACCACAAGAAGCTGCAAGCAAAGCCTGCTTTTTAGGCTATAAAGCTCACTGCAGCTTCACGCCCATCGGGACACTTATTTGTCTTGCCGGGGCTGGGTTTAGTTGTATTATATGACAAAAAGGTTTGTTCACTCGGATTGGATAGATACATAACTTCAGGAAATTACTCTATTTTTACAAATCGTAAACCAGAACTTTTAGGCAAATTAGGGATAATAGATTTCCGGTCTGTTATAGAACAACCACTCGCTAAGGTATTCCAGGCACCACCACGTATAATCCGCTCAGTACCGGAAATTTGACCGATAGAATATACTCCTGTTGTTGGATATATAGTTCCAAACCAGTCCCAACACCATTCCCGAATATTTCCAGTCATATCAGCAATCCCAAGTTCATTATAGCCCTTGGTTCCGACTCTATGTGTTCCATAGTTGCTGTTATCTGCATACCAGGCAACATTATCTATTGTATTACTACCAGCATAGATAGAACCATATGTTTCTTCCACAACACCGACGGACGCTCCCCGGGCTGCAATTTCCCATTCTGCTTCCGTAGGCAGTCTGTACCCATTTGCATTATAATTGAAAACTGCGTTATCACATGCAGTGGCAAAACCATCCCCTGAATCCCTTACAACTGCATTTAAATAGGTGTATACAGGTAGCAATCCCTCTTTTTCACTTATGGCATTACACCATACTATACAATCCCGCCAACTGATTTCTGAAACAGGATGTTGATTTGTCTTGGTGCTTCCTTTTCCCGTATTCTCAAAATTATACCCATTCGCCGTCGCCCAGGTATAGACTTCCTCCCATAATTCCCAGGTGACTTCCGTTTCCGCCATCCAGTATCCCCGGGTTAAGGTGACATTATTATTTCCGGGGGGATTCTTTCCGACATAGTAGTCTCCCGCTGGAATAAAGCGCATATTAAAATTGACATCACCGGTGTTTTTGGTTCTTCGTGCACCGGGAGTTATTCCCAACAGCGTCGTTGTATAGGTTCCTTCGTCGGGATCATTGTTTGCTATAGTGAGGGTGGCGGATTTTTCACCGACGGTAAGGGGATCGAATCTGATAGAGAAAATGGTTGAGTTTCCCGGGGGGAGGGGAGAGAGTATGCTGTCGATGAGATCAAAGTCGTCGGTATCTCCTGTATTAAGAGCGGCACTGGCGATAATGAGGTCCGCGTCGCCGAGATTCTCGATGGTGAACAATGTATAGCCGCTTGTTGACGCCCCGTCGCCATCTGCCACGACATCCTTAAAATCATAGCTTCCTGTTCCCGCGGCAAAATCAGTATCACCCTGCTTCAGGTTTATCTCGGGAAACACGGGGATGATTGACTCCGGAGTCGGTTCAATGGAAGGCTCCGGATTGGAATCGTCTGTCATATACATTTCATAACAGCTGTAAAATGATGTAATAAATGACAGCAACAGGAGAGGTAACATTAAAAAATTAATTGTTTTTTGCATGGTTTATTCCTTTAGTTTTTAATTTACCTTAAAAGGCAGTGATATATTATAGGGTTTTTCTAAAAACACTACTGTTTTACATACGAATAACTATCGGTCACTGAATTTTACGAACACCTTCAGGGGACTCATTCAGTATTACCTTGCGGGATTATTTTTTTTTAAGACGACAAAAATAATATAATTCCGTGAGGAATAAACTGAAGTATATATTTTGAAAATTATTGAAGTTATACTATCATATTTTCTTAGAATTGTCAAATTATTTCTTTTTGGGGGCACGATTTCGCGGATTGGTTTTTTGGTCCCTTCGAGTAACATGTTCAATTGTAAAATGATAAAAGAATTACCACGGAAGGACACGGACCGTTCGGGAACGGTAACACGGAAAAGGGGGTAAGGAAGAATAATACAAATCACATATTCATAGCCTCTTTCGTTTTTAGAATCACAAAGAAATAA
>JAFGRV010000389.1 GCA_016934975.1 Spirochaetales bacterium
AGCCACCGCCGTTCACGGAACGGACTTTGCAGGTGGTCTTTTACATCAGGAAATAAACAGCACACACAATGCTCACATCCGCCAGAATATGTGAAATAATAATTGTAAGATCATCTTTATAGGTGTTATGTATATATCTCCATATCATTCCGGCAAACACAAGGCAGAGAATCGCGGGAATAATAAAATACCAGTGTATAATATAGATGAGAATCAAGGAATGATACAATCCGAAAAATATATCTATAATAAATGTGTGCTTTCGGGGATTAAGAAGTATTCTCCAGAAAAGTTCTTCCAATAACGGATTTATGAGAATAAAATAAACTAAAAAAGCATAAAAAGAAAAGCCTTGCAGATGGAATTGTTTCATCAAGGTTTTTAATATATCCTCTTGTAACGCGGCAAATTCCCAGAAAAAAAATATACTCACTCCCGTGGCTGTCCCCATCATGATCATTGCGCCGAACCATCCGAAGTGTGAGATTTTAAAGGAAAAACGAAGATGTGATCTGTACATGTAAAGAACAATGACCATGCCGCAATGATAGAGAAGGATGGTAAGCCATGCGTTGGACAAGAGCATGAGTCCCGAAAGTACAGCTATGTAGGGAATACCCATGATCAAACATAATAGGGGAGACATGATGAGTGTGTCATCAACCACCTGGCTTTTCATACCGGGAACCTCTTTTTGACAAATAGTTCAAATTCCTTGCTAAAAAAAGTAATAGAATTATCATTTTTCCTCATCACATAACCCTTTCGTTCGAGTATTTCAGCCGCGTGTGAATCCGGATCGAGCTGCTTTCCGGCTGCAAGGAGTTTAAGCACATCAAGTTCATCATTTCCCAGGGTTTCACAGATAAACTCAAAATGCGGATATGATTCTTCCCGGAACATTTTCATCACCTCCCGGGGCGGGGCGGCTGCTGCGTAGTCTTCTGCAGCCGCAGCTGCGGCCGCTCTTGCGGACGATTCTTCCGCATCAAGAAAATCGAACCATGCGGAACAGGCCATCTGGAGAAAAAACGGATAAAGTCCCCCGGTTTGGATAATATGATCGGTAAGCGATTCCAGGGGGATTCCTCTCTCTCGCGAAGGCCGGGTAATAAGCTCTTTGGCCGTTTCTTTAGAAAAAAGATTTAGATGATGAATTGTGAAAATATTGAAAAAAGGGGAATCGGAAATCTCATGTGAAACACACATGTCTTTGAGGTTTCGTCCGGAGGCTGTCACAAATGCTATGGGAAAGTTATTTGCGAGAGATCTGAAAAATGAGTAAAATTCCGGTCCTATTTTCGTGTTCTTGGTAACAGATTCAAATTCGTCAAAAAAAAGAATAAACTTATATCCTTGCCCGATTATGTGGTCACAAAGAAATTTCATACCATCGTGATTTGCTTCACATGAGATCTCGATGTCATATTCCTGATTTTTTTTAAGTTCGGAAAATATGATACCGATGAGTTCCTTCTCATCTATTCCACGTATCTGTTGAAAATCAATAAATAAGAAAATATATTTTTCAGGATCATCGATATGTTCAAGCCTTGTTCGGGGTAATGTCAGGTATTTTAACAACGACGATTTGCCGATTCTCCGCTCCCCGACAATCGAGACGGATTGCGGGCTTTCGGCAGATATTCTGTTCATGATACGCTTGATAATCCCTTTTCGGCCAAAGAACATATCCGGGTGAGGAATCATCACCCTGTTGAGATACGGATTTCCTTTATGAGTGAGAGGGTCGATTTTTCCCGCGAGGGTTTTCAGGTCATTTTTTTTTCGTATGGCAATCGTCTGTTTTTTTTGCTTCGGTGCTTCGACGGTGGTTTTTTGCCTGTTCCTTATTTCCCATGATAGAGCTATTTCTTTTTCCGGTTTATTGTTCCAATTGATGAGATAAAAATCAATTTTACCTGATTTCCCTTTTACAAAATCACTTCCCAGAAAAACTACCGGGAATCCCTGTCCTTTTATTTCTTCCATTAAAGCCCCGGATATGAGAATCTCTTCACCATTTGCCCGTGCTTCCACCCGGGCGGATGTATTGACCATATCTCCGAAAAGATCTTTATCATCCACAACGGCCTGTCCGAAATGAAGCCCCATTCGTACAAGGAGATGACTTCCTGCTTTTTTTTCTTTATTATATCTTTGTAATGCCTTTTGCATGGCTATTGCACTTTCAATACTTTTAACAGGATCACTAAAACTTGCCATAATAGAATCCCCGATAGTTTTGATAATTTTGCCTTCATGAGCTGTAATAATCGGAAAAAGGAGATCATTATGAGTTTGTATCATTTGTCTTCCGGGGATATCACCCATGGTCTCAAAGTACCGGGTAGATCCGACAATATCCGTAAACAGCAAGGTCACCGGTTTTGTGTAAACACTCCTTATTTCATCATCGATCTGTTCGAGTAACTCTTTCCGTTTTCTTAATAAATCCTCGATAGTTCCCATGTCATCCTCTTTATCAGTTCCATTATCCCTGTGGTTGTTACCAATTTATTATAATATGGTAAGATGATAACCTGACAAAAGCCGGAATTGATAATAGTTTAATTATCATTATAGCATTCATGACCCTTTAATATTTTGGCCGAAAGCTGAGTTTTTAGAAACAACAAAAAAGCAGGAGAAAATGGCCGGATCATTTCATCATCCTGTTCAATTAAAAAACCGTGTCTTATAAGAGGCCGTAATAAATATTCCGCCTTCTGGTCCGGCTTTTTTTCTTTGGCGAGCTGTTTCAGGGGCATAAAGGCTTCCTTTGTGAGGAGTGACAGAATTTGTCCGAAGTACGGGGCCAGGATAGGTAAAAGTTTTTTTTCATACCTGGATTCAGGAAGGTTTTTGCTCCTGATTTCTTCCGCACAATTCCGTGCGATTAATTTAAGGGTATACGGGAGTGGGCCCGCCCAGGTTACTATTTTTTCCGCAGTTTCTTCTTCGGTCCCGGTAAGAACGGATAACAGCCTTATTCCTTCCTTGAGGGAAAAAGGACCGATTGAAAGGTTTGTAAAAATATTGAAAAAAGGAGACTCCTGAATATCTTTTGCCACACATAATTTCTGAAGCTCCAGGTAAGATGTGGTAACATACGCGACATTATAGTTGTTTGCCAAAGACCGTAAAAAAGAAAAAAACTCGAGGGGATAGTGTTCACTTCCCGTGATTAAATGAAAATCATCGAACAATAATATGATTTTTTTTCCTTGTGAATGAATCTCCCTTACATTTTTTTGCAAGGCATTATAATAATTCTTTTCTTCATTTGTGGAAGATGTTATCTGGCGCGTAATTTCACGGATAAAGTTTTCCGCTTGTTTTTCCATACAATTTCGTGAGTTAAGCAAAAAAAACAGGTATTTCTCCGAGCTTTCCAGGTGTTTTGACCGCACCTGTTCATCATTCAGATAATAAAGCAAAGAGGTTTTCCCGCTTTTCCTGCTCCCGATAAGTGCTATAGATTGCGGGCGTTCTGCTCCTATCCGTGAAAATATTCGCCGTACAATACTCTTCCGGCCATAGAAGTGTTCGGGTAATTTTACAGGTATATCCGGGTTTGTCATTTTTGCTCCTATGTGTCAATTATTGCTTTGACCGCCTGTTTTCTTATCATTTAATATCCTGCAAAATCCAAACTTCACTAATATTCCGGTCAAAGCTTAAGTGTTTTGACATTTTTTCATTTTAAATATACTGCAATACTTTTAAAAATGGATTTAAATGACTGCAGTCAAAACACTAGAATGTGTATAAGATATACAAATCTAAATTTGCAAAGAATAACTGGAAAAGATCATCCTTAACGGTTTTTCCCGGAATGGTGACAGTTTTCCTGTTAACATTAATATCAAATCGAAAGACTTCCACATCTGCTCCGATGCCCAGTCCCATACGGGAGATAGCCTCGCCATGACCGCATAACGAGATTGAATGTTTTTGTATTACCCAGTCATTAATTGAAACAATATACGAGGTTTCTAAACCGAATACAACTTGTTCAACCCTGAATTCGGGATACCATATAACTCCGCTCTTTATCCGCCAGAAATTCCAGAATTCCCCCTGGATCGGAAACTTAATATCCATATTGAGACTTAAAAATTCCATGAGATTAAAGCTATAGTGTATCCCCGGCTGGATATTGTCCCAGCCGAATTCTTCCGTTTGAATTATGGATGTAACAAACCCGATGGTATTTTTCCGGGTTGTTTTTGAGTATCCGGCGAGATATTCCTTTTTTACTTTCGTAAAGAGTTCGACAAGAAACGGGGGTGCTATCGCGACATCTCCAATCTCAAGATCAAGATAAATTCTCACTGCTTTATTAAATAGGCTTTCGATTTCCTTTCTATAATTCTCTTCACGGAACACGTAGGAAAGCATCGCTTTGAGGACGTAGAAATTTGCCCGTAGAATATTCTGGTAATAGAGATCCTGTTCTTCAAACTCACGTATATATGTATCCACAAGTTCTCTGCTCGATTCATATTCCCCGACTTTATAAAGTTCAAGGGCTTTTTCATAATTCGATTCAGCCCGCGCAGGTGTGTGGGTTAGGGCGATGTTATCCTCTTGAGCAAAAACAGGAAAGAGAATAATGATGCTGATAAAAAAGAAACAACTTGTTCTGATTATTTTTGCAAGATTATCCATCGGTTTACTCCTCGGTAAATGTCGGATTGATATCTTTTTTGATGTCCCAGTCGATTGTTGTTGTTTTATTTTCATCTATTGTCACAGTAATAATACGTTCAAAGTCCATACTCTCATTTTTAATCGTAAGCGTATGAGACCCTGTCTGGACATTCAGGGCTTTTACCCGGGGTGTCTCGATAGGATAGGTCGTATCATCATCCTTAATGAGTTTTGTGATATTATTAAAGTACACCAATGCAGTGGGCCGTATTTTTAAAATAAGAAAACCGATGGCTTTCGTAAGAATTATTTCTTTTTCCGGGGTTTCTTCACTGTCAAGAGTAATCGTGACAATTTCTGACCTGTAACCTTCAAGGATAATTTCCAGGGTATATTCACCGAGTTTCAGGTCTTTAAGATAAGCAGGAGTTGTCTTGCCTGTTTCTTCCCCGTCGAGGAGTATCCGGGCTTTAGCCGGATCACTGGAAATAAATATCGAGCCTGTTACGGCAGCGGTACTGGTTGCGCCGGGACCTGGTTTTTTAGTCTGCTCCGCACTCTTTTCGGAGAATACAACACCGATTGATTTTGTATCCCCGGTGATTTCGATAGTTTCCGTTTTTCTTTCGGCGGTTTGTATACAGACAAATTCGAAGCTATGTTCACTCCTGGTAAGGGAGGGGAGGATTATTTTTTTTTCATCAGGGAGTCCTTCGCTTGTAAAAGAAGTTGTCGAATCAATGATTACCCTGAAAGGGCCGTTATTTGCGATGATTTCAATATTTTTGATCTGCTCCGGTTCCCGAATATCCGTGACCCCGGAATCCCGGGTGTTGTCCTGACCATCAACCTTAAATCCATTTGATCCGGAAAGAATCAGGGACCAGATAATTATAACTGCAATGATCGATATCCCCGACAGGAGAGCCACAAGAAGCAGGTTAAAGGGTTTTTTTAATTCGATACCGATTTCCTTGACAACTTTCCAGATGGAATGCTCTTTTTTAATCCACTGTCTGAATATATCCATACGGAAGGAATACAATCCCTGATCATTTTTCCGGAGAATTTCCTGGTGATATGCTTCTTCCAGGAGGATGTTGATCTGGCCTTTTTTAAAAGGAAGCTGTATCTTGTTTTTTCTGAGGTATTTAAAGACTTCCTGGGTTCCGGCCCACCCCTGCGGGCTTAAAAGGACGCCACTCAGGGCGGAGAGGACAAGCCTTACGTAATCTTTTAAATTATTCCATGAATAGATCATCTGGGGGAGGGGATTATTTACGATATCTTTGCTGATCGCCTTTAGATCACCTTTCGTCGGTGCATTTCGTTCTTCTTCTATGAGGAGATCGACGATATTCTGGCACATTACCTGTGTGTAGAAGGGCTGACCCCCGGATAGGCGGTAAATTGATGCAACGATCTCTTCCGGATAGTGTATGTATTTTTTTAAGGGTTCGGTAATAAGCCGTCCCGTATCATTCGGGGAAAGGTAAGAGATTTTCCGGTAAATTGATTTACCTAAGAGAGTCTTCCAGTATCCGACTTTTCTGTTTTCCAAATTTGTCGATCCGGTAAATATAAATGATATCTTAAGTGGACTTTCAAGGATACCCGCGAGGAAATGAATAATATTCTCACTTAATGATTCATCCTTGATTTTTGTTTCCAGCAGCTCATACTCATCAAGTAAAAAAAGAAGGATTTTATCCGGGAATTTCTTTTCGATTTTAAAAAGAAAACTTTGAAAAAGTCCTTCGATTGTCGTCTCCGTGTTTTTGTCCTGAAAAGATTCTAAAGTAATATCCGGAAGATTAAGCTGGGTGCAGGCAGCATCAATGATTGACATATAAAAATCCCGGTCATTCCGGATACCCGCAAGGATCTGCATATCGATGAGAATAGGAAGAAATCCTGGTCCAAGGCGGCCTAGTAGTATCTGGAATAAAATGGATGTTTTCCCGCTTCGCCGGTCCCCGCAGAAGATAAGGATCTGATTGGACCGGCCTGTGCCGAGTTTTTTTATAACATAGTGGAAATCATCCTCCCGGCCAAAGAACATCTCCTTTGTTTTTATCGGATTTCCTACTATATAGGGATTAAAAGGTATTTTATCCATATTCTCTATAAATTATAACACATCAATGAGTATTTTTGTAGAGATAATAGTAAAAAATGCAGTATTTTAGCCTCTTGCAAAAATCCAATATTATGTTTGGTGTTTTTGCAAGAGGCTTTGGAGTATTTTTATTCTCTTATATGAATAGGAATTAAAAATACTCCACATTTATTAAGGTTGGTTTTTGCTCATGTAATATAACTCTATGGTTTGCTCCCTATAAGTGTCACATTCATCCCTATCTGGTATTTTTCTCCACTCTCCGGATTTGTGACTTTATCATTGGCATAGTAGCCGATAGATCCTGTGGAAAATACTTTTTCTTTCGCGATAATTTTACTCCATAACTTGCCATTCGGGTCCTGGATCGTGATTTCCAGAAATTGAGGGGCCTTTGGGTCGCGTTTTTTTGGTTCCGGCATAATTACTCCTATAAAAATAAATTGGAAGATAAAACAGAGTTTTATCAATACTCCTTTATAATGTTTATAATAATTTATACACCAATACGGGTAGTTTTGCAACTGTCATCGTATGCTATTACGATGAACTCTTCGGGCTATGTATTTTTTTCCTCGTATGTTTTATGATGAGAACTATACCCATTATGATAATCCAAAAAAATTCAATGTATAGTAAAATCATTCGAAATATATAGCTTCCATCAATAAAATAGGTTGTTCCATCTGAAATAATATCAGGATTTTTAGTTATGAGTAAAAATACGATTTACTCTTTTCGATGGATTGTTTTCTAAGAATGTAATCATAGGTAAATACTAATGATAAGGTGCCGAAATAGCAACTATTTTCTTTACGAAAGCCTGTTACTTCTCCTCCCTGGAATCAGGAGAGTTTTTACCTTGACTTCCCGGTAATCTCTCGCTTACACTTTTAACAGACACCTTGCGGCAGGTATGAAACACTATACAAGGAAAAATCGGTATGAATCGTCGTCAGTATTTTAATAAAATTTCTTTATATTCATACGAGTGGTTTAAAAAAAGGTTGATTAATAAAGATGAATTATCTGCCTTTCTCTCCTACATCGACGAAAGGCGGAAAGAGTTTAAGCCGGACCCCTATTCATTATATAAAAAAATTGTAACTCTTCTTTATTCTATTGGAATTATCTTCATTCTCGCGGGAGTCGTCTATTTTGTTGCCGCAAATTGGCAGGGGTTTCATAAGCTTGTAAAGCTGGCAATACTTCTCTTCTCCATGGCCTCGTTCTATAGCGCCGGTTTTATCGTACATAAAAAATTCGGGGATTCTCTTTTTTTGGATAAATTGCTTACCTTTACGGGAACATTCTTTTTTGGTATAGCCCTTGCTCTGGTCGGACAGATATACAATCTTCATGCACAAAGTGCTTCACTTTTTTTTATCTGGTTCATTCCATCCATCATTTTTGCATTTGTTACTGAATTTGAGCCATATTATGCCCTTTCCGCGATACTGATTAATCTTTCTGTCTGGTTTCTCTTTTTTCCCATGAGCAATATTTGGATAATGTTACGATACAATTGGTTTAAAGGATTTTCTACCCTTATAGTCATCAACCTTATTCTTTTTTTCGTCCGCACCTTCAATAAAAAAGCAAAACGGGGTATTTCCTTTATTTTTATACCTTATGTGCTTATCCATGTCTATTTTTACTTCATTTCCTTTCGGTTTATAGCAGAGGATATTGTTTTTGTTGTCAATTTCATATATCTTTGTGTTATTTGCGGTTGTTTTTACTTTCTCAGCAGACACTATAAGAGTAATTTCTTATCTTACTATACATTAATCATGACGATTATTTACCTCGTTACAAAATATTTCGAGATAATTATCTACTCCGGGATGGAATATGGCTTAGACACAGAGTTTTTTATTGTTATGATTATCTTCGGGGTGGTATTAATTCCCGTTTCAATTTTTCTTATAAAACGTTTGATTCCACATATAAAGGAAAATAAATGAAAGATACTCCTGTTATTCTCGCGGATGAGTTTAAACGGGATTGTGAGATCCTTAAGAACAGGCAGATTCTTGACAAGGAATGTGTTGATAAAATTTATGCTGCTGCATTATTGCAGGAAGAACAATCTATTCCTCTCATAAAAAAGGTAATAACCTCGATTATGACA
>JAFGRV010000390.1 GCA_016934975.1 Spirochaetales bacterium
AATTCTTGATTTCTTGTGAACCTGCGTTTCGCTATTATTCCGCATATTCTTGTAAAAAAACAAGAATATGCGGAATAATAGCATAAATTCCTGTTTTTTGAACCGGAATATATAGGTTGATAGCAAAACGCAGGATCCCAGGAAATCCGAAGTTTTCACAACTGCAACCTTGTAATAGAATAATCGTTTGGGCTGCCGGCAAGCCTGCGTCATGTATACTAACTATTATAGAGAATAATTAGTGTTTATCCAGCCTTTTTCGTAGTGTTTTTTTTATGTGAGTCGAGTATCTTCAAAAACCAGGATTCCATGATGTCGGTAAACTTTTGTGTCCGCCAGTTTTGAGCGTTTTCAAAGGCTTCCTTTGCTTTTTGTTCATATAATTTCTTATCTTGTAATAATTTTATACAAAGATCTGCAATTTCTCCCGGATTTCTGCGCCCGGCTAACAGGCCTCCCCTGTCATTCTCCATTATCATCTGTACACCATTTCTTGATACACCGACCACCGGTGTACCAAACATCTGTGCTTCTAAAACAACCAAGCCTTGCGTTTCCGAAATAGAGGGAAAAACAAATAAATCCGCTTGTTTGTAATGGGCATACAGATCAGGGCGGCTTAAGTAACCTTTTAAAATTATTTTTCCGCCAAGATTACATTTCTTTATCTGTGCCTGAATCTTTTTTTTCTGGGGTCCGTCGCCGGTGAGTATCAATACTGATTCCGGAAAACGCTTTAGTATCAGGGGGAATGCCTTAATAACAATATCCGCTGATTTCTCCTCACACATCCTCGAAGCAAAGAGGAGTATTTTTTTATCATTCTTAATCCCGAGATTTCTTTTAATGAGATCCTGATTCACATCTCTCTGTGATCCTTCAATATCGACCCCTGTCGGGCATAATTCAATCGGTGTCGTCACACCATACCCTTCAAGAATTGTCTTGATTTGCGGGGATGGAGCAAATGTCACTTTACACATATTGCAGAGTATCCTGCTCACAGTTCCCACAAAAGACTTCGCGGCAGCATTGGGAAGAAATATATAATGCCCGTATTGTTCAAAGAGTGTATGATATGTTTGTGTCAGGGGGAGGTTAAGTTTTTTTGCCAACCATATACCATATCCGGACACTATGAGGGGATGTTGAATATGAATGATATCGAGGTTCAATTTTTCTATATCAGTCCTGAACCCGAACCAGGGGAAGGTAATATAATGTTCCGGGTGAGAGGGAAAAGGAAAACCATAACAACGATAAATTGAAAAGCCGGGTTTTGTATGATCCCGGACTTCATTTTTTGTTCCTGTATACCGTGGACAAAATATTGATACATGATGCCCCCGCCGTGCAAGTTCCTCTGTAAAATACTGTGTTGAGGCAGAAACGCCATTAATTGCCGGATAATATGTATCGGTAAAAATTCCTATATGCATAACAAATGTTCCTCTATAAATTAGTGAGTAGATAATAAAACGACATTATGTGCCGGAATATATTTATGTACAAATTCCTATATGCTATTATTCCGAATATCCTTGTTTTTTAAACAAGAATGTATGGAATAATAACCTTGGATAGTGTAATGATATAGTAAATTTTGTCAAGAAAAAAATGATATGTATTCATTTTTTTTATACACTTTTTATTTTTTTTTAATCAACACATCCTTCTGTTTCTCATAAACTACAAAAAAAACTCCCGAATCTCTGCTATCATATAAAAAGACCCGGTCACAAGTACAGGCAGCTCTTTATCTGCCATGACAAGGGCTTTATCAAATGCCGCTTTAGGAGACTTTTCCAAAAAAGTGTTTGGCTGTATTGCCTTAAAGGATTCATATACTGCTTCAGGATTACTCCCTTTAAAAATACCCGGGGTTGATATGATGATATGGCTGAATTCAGGAGCAAGAATATCAGCCATTTTTTGATGATCTTTCCCTTTCACAGATCCAAAAAGCAATACTCCTTCCCCGGGAAACAATTCCTTAAAAAAGGCAAGAATTCTTTTGATTGCAATCGGTGTATGTGCTCCGTCAAGAATGATAGGCGGGGATTTTTGTATAATCTCAAATCTCCCCGGAAGTTTTGTATTTTTTATTCCAATTTTCATTATATCGAGAGAAATATCAGGGAAAAGAGAAGAGAGTGTTATAATTGCGAGACAGGCATTTTCTGCCTGAAAATCACCGGGCATTGCGAGGGAGTAAATTGTTCTCATTAAGCCCTTAATCTTAACATTACATCGGGTACCCTCCCGGGTAGAATAAACAGACAAAGACTCTACCTTATCATCTACAAACGAAACCTCCGTATCCTTCTGTCTACTCACCATAGTAAAAACTTCTTTAACCGTATCTTCCTGAGATGCGGAAAAAACAGGTACTTTTTCTTTTATTATTCCCGCTTTCTCATAGGCGATCTTTTCCAGTGTATCTCCCAGCACATCGGTATGTTCCAAACCTATCGGGGTAATGACACTCGCTACCGGGGAGATGACATTTGTCGCATCAAGTCTTCCGCCGATTCCGACCTCAGCAACAACATAATCACATCCTGCTTCCTGAAAATAGTAAAAAGCCAGGAGTGTGAGGATTTCAAAGACAGTAGGAGAGAATTCATCAAAATTATCGAGAGTTTTTTGTATGGTTTTTCCGCATAAAAGTAAAGCTTCAGGATGTGGAAACTTCCGGTCAACTGTGATCCGTTCCAGATATGAAGAAACATGGGGTGATGTATAGAGTCCTGTTTTAAAGCCCTGTTCTGTTAATACGGATGCGATAAAAGCAGCGGTAGAACCTTTTCCTTTTGTTCCGGCTACATGAATTGTTTTATATGAGAGATGAGGATCATGAAAAAGAGTGAGTAATGTATACATTCGATCCAACCGGTAATGTTGGCCGGAAAAAATCCCGGTTTTCTCCAGATTTGTAAAGGATTCTATATACAAAAAAAGATCATCTATAGTTTTCATAACTTAAGATTATATAGAATTCCGAGGATGTCCTGCAACCCTCAATGATCACCGGGTGCGGGAACTCTCCTTATGGTAAAACACATGCAGGTTCCCTCAGGGCAGGAAAATAATTTTCTTTGAGATGAGTTTAACAGAATTAAGACGAAAAACAGCCAAGGATATTAAGCCGTCCCCCACTTCAGAGCACTTTCCGGCTTCCTGGGATATTCATAAATAACTTTAAAACCTTCTTTTATCTTTTGTTGAAACAACGCCCTTATAACTGCATTCTTTTCTTCCAAAGTATCAAATGTATAGTGCTTTTCTCGTAATGTCTTCCCGACAATACCGGAATAAACCGATAATGTGTGCTTATAGAACAAATCTTTCTGTAAGTCGTGTAATGAGTAAAAATGGTCTCTCCCCCTCCCAGATTTAAATAGGGTCAGAAACATATATATATAGTACTATAGTTTATGGTAAAAGACAATATCTCTTTGCACTATATTATTTTATATTTTCTTCCCAGATCTTCGAGGATATTCAGGGTTGTATCCATATCTCCTTTAGAGAGCGTTGCGATGAGACTAAGACGAATACAGGATTGTCCCTGTGGAACCGCAGGAAAATGTACGGAATTAAGAAAAATTCCCTGCTCATGTATCTCGGTTGTCATTTTCCGTAATGTCACTTCCTCGCCGATATGGATGGGAATTATGGCGGAATGGGAATTCCCTATATTAAAACCAAGACTTAAAAGATTTTCTTTCATGTAATTTATATTATTCCATAGTTTTTCACGCAATTCCGGTTCCTCCTCAATAATATCTATCCCCTTTGAGACAGACGCCACAATAGCCGGAGAAAGAGAAGCAGAGAAGAAATAAGGACGTGCGTAAAATCGTACATAATTTATAACTTCTTTTGTAGAACAGATAAATCCCCCCATTGAACCGAGTGTTTTACTGAAAGTACCCATGACAATATCAATCTTTCCTTCGAGATGGAAATATTCTACAGTTCCACGACCATGCTCTCCAAGAATACCCGTCGCATGAGCTTCATCAACCATGAGCCGGGCTTTATATTTATCAGTCAGTTCCTTTATTTCACGAAGCATAGAGAGGTCGCCATCCATACTATACACACCTTCAACGACCACGAGTCTGCCTTTATCTTCTGAGTGCTTCAGTATCCTCTCCAGTTTTTCAAGATTGTTATGTCCGAAAGTTCTGAATTGAGCACCGGAATAGAGAGCCCCGTCTATGATACTCGCATGATTAAGACGGTCCGAGATTATAACATCATCTTTCCTTAACAGGGCGGTTATTGTCCCCAGATTAGTTGTATAACCTGAGGGAAAAATCATGGCATCTTCGCATCCTTTAAATCGGGCAAGCTTACGTTCAAGTTCCCTGTGGATATCCGAATAACCGCACAAGAGAGGAGAACCGCACAGTCCCGACCCAAAACGCTGTAATGCCTCCTGTCCCGCCGCAATCACCTCCGGACGTGAAGCCAAACCAAGGTAATTGTTAGATGCAAACATAATCATCTCTTTTTCTTTCCCGGTATCGGAATCAAGAATTGTAACATGCGGACCGCTTGATGTTAAAAGGGTTCGAAAAAAAGTAAAACATTTCTTCGCTTTATAATCCTGAACAAAATCATAGAAAAATCCGGCTTTTTTAAATATATCCGGGTCATTATACTCTATAAAATCAGCAAGTGTATATTTATCAGAATCCATAAACTTTTTTTACCCCCTCGACAGTATATTATTATAAGAGTTATGTAATGAATAGGTATGGTTTTTGCAAGGAATAAAAGTAAAATTAGAATTGCTCTGACGTGTCAGCAAAACCACCCATAGATATGATTAAGATCAAAAAATTCCTTCAGGCGGTTTTTATCATCCTTAGATATATTCTCTTCCTGAATCTTAATTCCCATACCTTTTTCAGCACTCTCTGCGTCAACAATATTTCTTACCTCACCCACAAGGTGTAACGACGTATCCTCCTCCGGGAGTAATATATCAATTACAACGTGAGAGTTAACAGGCAAAATATTTTCAGTCTTAATAAATAAACCGGAACGGGAAAAATTGGTGATCACGCCTTCTTTAACTGATTCACCTGGTCTATTAATACTAAAAGATGCTTTTACACTTGTGCTAATCCGAGTATTAATTCTGCTTTTAAATAATTTGTCTTCCATATATGCTCACCTGTTTGGAGTTTGTCATTTCCTTATAATTAAATACACATAATTGATTACAAGGAAATGAAATCCACCTTTTTTCATCTACAATCGAAAATAGTGTCCTGATTTACTAATCAGGACTGATTTACTAATCAGGACTGATTAGTAAATCAG
>JAFGRV010000391.1 GCA_016934975.1 Spirochaetales bacterium
CTGCATATATTCTTGGTTATGTGGTTTATGTTGCCCCGGATAAGGTTACAAAGTTTTTAACGCGAAATGGTGGTGATGGTGATGTTGGGGGGGTAAATAATCTTACAAAAAGTCAGCAGAATGCAATAAAATCATTAGAGAAACAAATAGCAAAACATACAGCTAAATTAGAAGCATTTAAGAAGAATCCTACAATAAGACCAGGTATGGAAAATTTGCCCAAAGAAGTTATTAAAAAACAATAAGCTATAAGAATTAAACATCTGGAAACTGAAATTAAGACTTTTCAAGAAAATATACAAAAGATTTTGAGGGGAGAATTATGAGGATAATGAATTATGAGTCGAGAAAGATAATATTTTTTTCTAAGAAAAATCTTGACTTATTACCATATATGGAAAAACCATTTTCTATTTTAATTGAGAGCTTTGACGATAAAAATTATAGTTCAATTGATGAAATTCTTGAAATCATTATTAGAAAAGAATGTAAAGAGATTTGTTGTGTTGGCAAAAGAGCTGATGAACTTCATGACTATATTGATGAAAAAATTGAGGAAAATGAATTGCTTCATATAATTACATCTTCACTATCAGATGATACTGCAGATGAGATATGTGATTACTTTCTTGATGTTTCTGGAGGCAAACCTTCTAATTTGTTGGTGTGTTGTGAGAGAGAGAACATTCTAAAGGCAATTGAGAACAGAGTGAATTCATAATAAATATGGTTACATAACAATATAGATCGCGTTTTTACAGAGATTTCTCAGCATAGAAATATCTAATAAGCAACACCGTGTAAAAGATCCACATTTCCAATTCACCGGAATTGCACAAAAGGTAATCCTTTTATGTACCTTGAAAGCGAAGTGCGGGAAGGTATAAGTTTGGGGGTTGTTGGGTAAGATACTTCCTACAGCACACTTTCCTCCTCCGCACCCGGAGTACAATTACGCGAATAGCGCAATGCCGCGCTAAAGCCTCCAAAAGCCTTTAGCACGGCACTGCGTATTCCCCGGACATTGTCCTTCACCCCCTGGTTAAATAAGTGTCAGTTTCCGGGGTTTACGGGTGACACCTGCATTTTCCGGGAAACTCGGGCCATTGACTCCGCGGTCCCCATGGTCCCGAAAAATACAGGTGTGTTGTAAAAGATTCGCCGGAAAAAAAAGAATAACAGTACTGTATCCCCTCTCCTGAAAAATTCGTCTTCATCCGGTGTAAAAATTCCATTTTTTACCGTAAATTTACATAAAAACAGCCATGTATTATTAATCGCTGACTTGTCATGATAGAAATTGTTGAAAAGTTTACGCTGTAATGCAAATTCAAAGCCCCTAAAAATGCTTGTTTTCATTTTTTATATATGATAAAATATAAGTATGGCAAAAGCTATATATGCGTTTTCCGGGGATCCAATCACCTTTGGACATATCGATATTATAAAAAGAACAACCCGGGCGTTTGATGAAGTCATCGTTGGTATCGGCGTGAATCCGGATAAAAAATATATGTTTACCCTGGATCAACGTACGGATATGGCAAAACAATCATTACATATGATCCCGAATGTAAGAGTAGTATCCTTTAAAGGTCTATTAGTTGATTACGCCTTTGAACATGAAATACCGGTCATTATAAAAGGCGTAAGAAATATAAGGGATTTTGATTATGAGGTCATGCTGCACCAATTAAGTGAATCTCAAAAACTTGATATTGATACGTACATGCTCCCGGCAAAACAGGATCTCGCCCATATAAGCTCAAGTGCTGCAAAGGCATTACAACTGGAGCAGGGATTAATCCATGACTATGTGCCGCTGTACGTAAAGATGTGCCTGGAAGCAAAGATTTCCGGTCAATATATCATCGGGATAACAGGAGAAATTGGAACAGGTAAATCGTACGTAAGTAAGGAAATCGAAGAGATTGGTCATTCCATGGGAATACCTGTTCATCATATCGAATTGGATCATATTGGGCATCAGATAACAGGAATACTTCAGGAACCGATATATAAAGAAGTTCGAAATAAAATTGCGGAAAAATTCGGACAAGGTGTACAATTACAGGACGGGTCAATTAACCGTAAAATCCTGGGAGAAATTGTATTTAATGATGCGGATAAATTAAAGGAGTTAAATAATATCCTTTATACTCCCCTTATGGTACGACTACGAAGACAATTATATATGAAAAAAGGTCTTATTCTGTTTAATGCCGCTCTCATCGCCGAATCGAACATGGCATATCTTTGTAATAATAATATCGTTTTAGTAACTGCCGATAAAAAAAGCCAGAAACGAAGATTAACGGAAAGATCCCTGACACAAGCCCAGATAAATAAACGTCTTGAAAGCCAGTTTAATACAGTTCAAAAAAAAGAGAGCCTTCTTTCTCAGATAAATAATACGTCATGCGGGCAATTGTGGATAATTGATAATTCGGATAACTCAAAAGAAGACAATCTGAAGGAACTTTTTACATTAATCGTGAATTCAATTGATAAATATGGAGAACTCCGTTTTCTTGCTTTATGGAAGAGACTGGAAGCCGGTGGATCTTATGAGTCTGAATACAATACTATTGTACAACACTATTCCGAATATCATCGGTCATATCATACGATGGAACATATTTTAAACGGATTGGAAGAATTAAATAACATAAATCATCTTCTTTCATATCCGGATGAGCTTGAATGTGCATGGTGGTATCATGATATAATTTATAAACCGGGATCCTTAATAAATGAAGAGGAGAGTGCATCATATACCCGGGGGAGACTATCCGCAACAGCACTTTCAAAAAATAAAATCCACCGGATTTGTGATTTCATTCTTAAAACAAAACATCCCGCTGCTCCGACATCGACAGATGACGGTTATCTCATTGATATTGATCTCGCTATTCTTGGCAAGTCCTATACATGTTTTTTGGCGTATGAAGAAAAAATACGGAATGAATATTATTTTGTTCAGGATCATGAGTACGTGAAAGAACGAAAGAAATTCTTAAGCCTTCTCCTGGAACAATCTACTCTTTATCATACGGATTATTTTAGAAAGAAATATGAAAAACAAGCCCGGGAAAATATAACCCAATTAATTACCAATCTAGGAAAATAGTAATGACGGATTCAGTTTATCATGTTGCAATAATCGGAGCAGGTGTTACCGGCGCGGCTATCGCACAACGGCTTTCCCGTTATAATATAGCAATTGCCGTTCTTGAAAGATATACTGATATATCCTTTGGAGTCTCAAAAGCAAATTCCGGAATTATTCATGCCGGATTTCATCATAAACCCGAATTACTCAAATCACAGCTTGAAATTAAAGGGAATGGAATGTTTGATACTCTTAAGGAACAATTAAATTTTCCTTTCAAGCGCGTCGGTATTTTAGTTATCGCTTTCTCATATGATGAAATGAAAGTGCTCAATACACTCTACAATCAGGGAATCGAGAATAATGTCCCGGGTATCGAACTATGCAGCCGCGAAAAAACCTTGAATCTTGAACCTAAACTCAATAAAGATGTGGCAGGTTCATTATATGCTCCTTCCGGGGGTATTATCGAACCCTACCGTTTTGTCTTTGCCCTCATGGAATCCGCCCGCAAAAACGGCGTCCGGCTTTATACAAATTTTTGTGTAGAACGGGTAGAAAAGCATAATGAAATTTATACACTCTATTCAACGTATAATCAAAAAATACAGGCACACTATGTTATTAATGCCGCGGGATTATACGCAGATGATATCTCCAAACTCTTTGACGCGGAAATTTTTACAATACTCCCGAGAAAAGGAGAGGAATATATCCTCGAAAAAAATGCCGCAGGATTTCCGAATCATGTTATTTTTCCCGTACCCACAAAGAATTCAAAAGGAACATTAGTTATACCAACGGTAGAAGGTACAATGATGATCGGACCCACTGCTCAGGATGTGGAAGACAAAGAGGATGTATCAACGTCACAGGAAAACCTGGATAATGTTTTTTCACTCGCCATGCATATGGTACCTTCTATTTCAAAAAAGGAAATTATTACTTCCTTTGCAGGACTCCGGCCTGCATTAAAAGGAAATGATTTTTATATTGACATATCGAAAAAAGCAAGTCATCTGATTCAGGTTGCGGGGATTCAATCACCGGGCCTTACCGCATCACCTGCAATCGCTCTTTATGTCGAAGATTTATTAGTAAAAGACGGTTTAAAACTAAGTGAAAAATCTTCATACGATCCTTATATTCCCAAAAGCCAACGCGTACGAGAATGTTCACTCCCGAAAATCAAGAAACTTATCGAAAAAGACAAATCGATGGGAAACATCGTTTGCAGATGTGAACTTGTATCGGAAGCAGAAATTATGGAAGCAATTAAATCCGGACATACAACCATTGACGGAATTAAATTTTATACCCGCGCCGGAATGGGTCGATGCCAGGGGGGATTTTGTACGTATAAAATCATGAAAATTTTAATCCGGGAAACCGGGATGTGTCCCCGGGAAATTACAAAAAGAGGAGCAGGGAGCTTCCTGATACACGGAACTCTGTCGCCTGACAATATTAAGGAAGATACTTAAAAAGTGAAAAAAAAGAAGTTGGTATCAATAAAATCATCTTCATATGATGTGGTTATCATCGGTGCCGGTGCCGCCGGTATGGCCGCGGCCCTGACATTATCGCAAAAAGGGGTAAAAGTAGCGCTTATTGACAGAGAAGATCACTGCGGCGGCATCCTTAATCAATGCATTCATAACGGATTCGGCATTCACGAGTTTAATGAAGAACTCACCGGACCTGAATACGCGGAAAAATATATCATTTCCTTAGAAAAATCTCCTGTTGATATATTTCTGCATACCACTGTTGTCAGTGTTCACCGGGAAAAAAAACATAAAACCGTTATAGCATATTCCGGACTTTATGGTGTTCTTTCCCTGGAATGCAGGACAATTATTCTTGCCATGGGCTGCCGTGAAAGGAACAGGGGGAATATCGGAATTGCAGGGATGAGACCGTCGGGTATATTTACCGCCGGCCTTGCCCAGCGTCTTATTAATATTGACGGATATATTCCCGGAAAAAATATTGTAATTATCGGATCCGGTGATATCGGTCTCATTATGGCCAGGCGTTGCACCTGGATCGGATCCAAAGTACATGGTGTTGTCGAGATTCTCCCCTACCCTTCCGGCTTAAGCAGGAATATCAGCCAATGCCTGAATGATTTCGGCATTCCATTATACCTTGGGCACAGAGTCACAAAGATTTACGGGAAGAACAGAGTGGAAAAAGTTGATATCGCACCAATCAGCAAAGATGAATCGAATACTTCGAAAACCTTTTCAATTGAGTGTGATACAATTCTTCTTTCAATAGGACTCATCCCTGAAAATGAACTCTCCAAAGAAATCGGCGTATTAATAAATCATGACACAGGCGGACCATATGTGGATGCTCATTTTATGACAAATGTTGATGGTATCTTTGCATGCGGAAATGTCCTTCATGTCCATGACCTTGTGGATTTTGTATCTGAAGAAGCGAAAAAATGTGCGGGATTTGTTTTCGATTATATAAAAAAAGGAGAAAGTAAAGAGTTACAGGGAAATGTTTCTGTCGGTGCAAACGTCATTTATGTGATCCCGAATAAATATGCAACGGACACCGATAATACTTTCTATTTGCGGACATTTATTCTTAAGAACAATGCAACTCTGACGCTTACACACAATGGCAAGGTGATTAAAACCAGAAAGCTCATTCATATTCAACCGTCGGAAATGATCCGTTTTACGGTAGAAAAAGATGTCCTGAATAAAGCAGACATTACACCGGGAGCATCACTTGAGATTTCAATACAGTGAGTAAAAGCATGATGACAGAAAAAGAATTAATATGTATCTCATGTCCCATTGGGTGTCACTTAAAAGTAGTTTCCGGTGATACCGGGGAAATTATAGTCACGGGAAATCAATGTGCACGGGGAGAAATTTATGGTAAGGAAGAATTCCTCGCCCCACGGAGGATCGTCACCGCAGTAATAAAAACCGGTTCCCTTTCCTTTCCATATGTACCGGTTAAAACTGATAAACCTATTCTCAAAGAATATATACCCCGGTTGTTAAAAACGCTCTATTCCCTGGAAATCGAACTTCCTGTGTCGAGCCGGGAGATTGTACTTGAAAATTTCGAGAGTACCGGAGTAAACGTAATCATTACCAAATCGGTAAAAAAAAATGATTAACTCATTTTATCTTAACGTTATCATGTCGCGGATCTTTTACATAAAAAAGATATAATAAAAAGGAAGCAGCCCCAAAGAATGCGGAAATCGTGAAGAGACCTTTGTATCCGATTACTTTAAAAGACAAAAGAAAACCGCCGATCAATGGTATAAAACCGGCTGCCATTCCAATTAATGCCGAAGAGATGGTTGTAAAAATTATCCTGTCTTTATCATCACCAAACTCGGTAATGAGTACTTGTCCGGCATTTAAATTCGCGGATACAATCATTCCAAAGAATATAAATATGATAAAAAACACACTATAAGAAGGAAATAATACGGCAAGAATGAGAGCACAGGTAGAGAATGCCGCACTCAGCTGTTGTACAAGAAGATTTCCATACCTATCGCCTAAATAGCCGAAGATGAGACTTGATCCTCCTTTGCTGATATTAAGAAAAAGTGTGTAAAGGGCGACCGTATATTCTGTTACCGACGGGATCGTATCCAGGGCATAGGCAGTATAAAAAGCGGTTCCCCAGGAGGTGACACTAAATACGAGACGTGTGATAATAAATCGTTTAAAATTGGGATTATCTTTTATAATCCTGAAGAGTGATAAAAAATAAACCTTTAGCGCTTGTTTCTCATGAATGGGAGAATCCCTTTCTTCTTTGATAAAAAGAAGCGAAACATAAGATAAAAAGATAAATATAAAACCCAGAAAAAAAGAAATTCTGTAATTACCCGGGAATGTATTTTTAAGTAAAATAAAACTAATAAAAATAGGGAAAAAAATACCTGCAATACTCGCAAAGAAAATCCGTAAAGCAAATGTACGTGCCCGGTAGGTAACAGGAATAGTCTTTGCCACCATATCGAGCCATGCAGGTATTCCGATTCCCCCTGAAAAACAAAAAAGAAAAAAACTGAATAAAACAAAAGTCACCGCGACTATCGGATGTAACAGATTGATAAAAAAAGTACTTAACACCAGGAGAAGCAGACTTAATCTCTGGATCAAAGCAGTAATCATTATGAACTGCTTTCTCTGCTTAAAACGTTTGGCATAGATGGTAGAAAAAAAACCGGGGATATTATACCCGATCGCCATGAGAAAGGGTATAAGCCCGATGGCTATAGGGCTTGAATTAATCTGTTTTATGAATACGACAAGTATGGTAGATACTTCAAAAAAGACCATCCCCCCCATGAATAGACTTCCATCGAGAATATGAAAAAAAATGTTTCTTTTTGCTGTCCTGTCTAAAACATTCATTCGATGTGGAAATATCGGAAAATTAGAATAAAATGTCAATATTTCCGTTGTAAGAATAAATAAAATAATCAATTTTTTATTCTCCTCGTGAGTTATATTGACACAGAGGGGTCTTTATCGAACAAATCTTTAATATTAATATCAATAGATGTAGGAATTCTGCCGGGGAAATACCGTGAATAAATGGTATCAAGTTTCGGGAATATATTCTCCGGAGACATATCTCCGCAATTCACAGGATTTTCACCCAGAACTTCGCGGATCAAAAGCCCTCTCCGGAATAAAATATCTTCAATGGATTGTATACATAGTTTTGGCCGGTTATGAAGGGGCACATTTTTTTTTCGGGAACAGAAAGAATACCCTAAAACCCGAAAATAACAATCACCGATGAGGTTAAAAAGAGAATTCATGTCACACCTGAAAAGTCCTTCATCTATATTATCAACATCAGAAATGTTGCCTGGTGTAAAACTAAAGGTTGACTCTTTATAATTATTTTTCTCAAGATCATGGAGGTAGTGTAATGCCTGTAATGCATTATGTTCTCCCGAAGAATTACAATGGGAAGTGAGAGGGTGCCATAGATGCAGCATTGATTCATCATCGAAATGAACAATATCATAGCCGAGATTATAAGCAATAATTGTAAAGAGACTATCTTCTACACCCCATCCATAGATTATTGGAAACCCGATTTTATTCAGAATACCATTTGTGTTGATAAATCCCCAGGCTCCCCCTTGAATGTAAAATCCCCGCCACTTCAAATCCTCGTTTAAGGTCCAGAATCTATCATCCGCGCTATTTTGGTCTTTAAGCACATTTGAAGCCTCCGGAGAAAGATAACGGGTAATCCGGCATGGTTTTAGAATCATACCTTTTGTAATCGACCTGAAAAAACGACGTACTGCCATTTTCTTGAGAATCATGTCCGCATCAACAAAAAGCAAAGGGGTTCCGGTTGGAAGGAGTTCGATTCCAATTTTTAACAGGAAATTTTTAGAAGGTGCCTTCAAATATCTGTCATCAATCTTTATAGAATTAAATCCCTGAGGTAAATCCGTACTTGTCGTTGTTAAAACAACAACATCCACATAATCCATACGTACATAATAATGATACGTAAAAAGTAAGTTTCTTAAGCGGGACGGTTCTTCCATATTTCCGTAAAAAGGAATAATTATCATTTATAACAATACTTTCATGATGCCTGGCATGATGCCTGTTTAAAATGATTGTAGATTGATGCAATCACCGTGTCAATAAGCATTTTTTTACTGTCACATAAACACAATCCCGGGTTCACTCATGATTGTGCGTATAATTTCACGTCATTATTCCGGAAAAATCCCACCACCATAGAAAAAAGAACAAAGATGAGGAATCAAACCAGACCTATCACTGCAAATCAAGGCGTTCGACAAATTTTTCCGCATTAATGACTATATCATCCTCTCCGATCTGGTCAAAAGGATTTTCCAGGTGCTGCTGGATATTGTCCAGACTCACAAGGATGATCGAAAAGAGTATCGGCGTGATAAAAAGCAGACCGGATGAAATTTGTTGGGACAAGCTTGCAAAATATGGCCCGTAGAGTACCGGCAGGATGGTGATAAAAAAACCGCTGAATGCGTTCAAGGTCCGGGGGGTACGATATTGGTAAATATGTTTAAGGGTTTCAAAAGAGATAAGCATTTTACTCACATATTGGTTACACCGGGAGACTTCACCGGCGGCAAGACCGGCTCCCCGGTAATTGTTCTTTATAAACCCGGATAACCGGGAGAAAATCCTGTAGACCTCCTCTTCCCCTGCGGACATCTCAACCAGGGTTCCCGTAAAAAGAGAACGGCAGCTTGAAAAAAGTTGCCCAAGAAGAACCTTGACCTGTTCATAAATTTCTTTGTGTTCCTGTGGCAGCCAGTCACGGGCGGCAAAAAAAAGAGCCCGGCCGTGTGCTTTAATATTGCCATATTCCCTGAGGGCGTTTTCACGGCGTTGATAGGCACCATTTATCGCAAAGACGATAGGAAAAACCACGGCTGTCGCGATGAGGGTGAGGGGGAAATCGGCGACAAAACCGAACCTGCGGCAAAGATACGTGGAACCGATAGAGAGTAAAGTGATAATAATGGTTTTCAGATTAAAAATAACCAGAAGATGACTCATATGCCGCAACTCACGGGAGGACCGTTTCTTTTTTCGTAATCCGGTCTTTTTTTTCATCCTTTTGTACTCCTTGCTTCTTATGTATCAACCACTACTTCTCTTTATCAAACTGGTCTTGATAATTGTCCCCGTGATAAGTGCGTTTGCGGGAAGATTTTCCAAAGCGGCCTTTATTGTCTTCTCTGAATTTATTTCGTTTACGGGAAGAATCTCCGAACCGCTTTTTATCGTCCCCCCGGTAAGTCTTACGGTCATGGGAGAATTTATCAGCCTGTTCTTTATTGCCTTCCCGGTAATTCTTACGGTCATGGGAGGATTTATCAACCCTGTCTTTATTGCCTTCCCGGTAATTCTTACGGTTATGGGAGGATTTATCAAACCTGTCTTTACTACCTTCCCGGTAATTCTTACGCTCATGGGAGGATTTATCAAACCTGTCTTTATTGCCTTCCCGGTAATTCTTACGGTTATGGGAGGATTTTTCGTACCGGTCTTTTTTACCCTCCTGGTAATACTGGCGATTATGGGAGGATTTATCAACCTGTTCTTTATTGCCTTCATGAGATTTCTGACGGTTATATGAAGATTTTCTACTCTTTCTGGCTGCAAATCGTTCCATAGTCCGGACCTTTGCTTTTTTGGGTGAAATCTCCGGACAAACCCGCAACTCACGCCCATGAAACATACTATTATTCAACTTTTTTGTAACAATATCCGCTTCTTCCAAAGTGGACATTTCAACAAAGGCATATCCTTTTTTATTTTGCATGCGGATATTTTCCACTTTACCGTAGCGGGAAAATAGTTCCACTACCTGTTCTTTGTTGGTTTTAAAATCCAAATTGCCTACAAATAATTTTTTCTTTTCCATATGTCTCCCTCACAGACAATTCAGTGGTTTTTTCCGGTTCCGAACAAACGTTCATGCCATAATTTTCGTATAGAAGTTTAACCTGGAAAATAAACCCGAAAGTACTCTCATTAATAGGCCGGGACCGGCTTTATAAAAAGTTCTCTTTAGGTAATGCTATTCAGGATGATGAGTACTTGTAATCATAGTTCTCTCACTTATAACTGAATTCGTAAGAGTATACCAAATCTATAAAAAAAAGTATATGTCTCATGGAGTCTTCTTTAAAGATTAATACAGGGGAGTAGAGGTCTGTCCTTTACTCTAAAGATCACCAGGTTTAACAAAAATGATTTATCATCCCCACATAAAACCGGGCGATTAATAATGCATCAATAACAACCGGATTGCCGATAGTCATGAAGTTTGCATCCTGAACCAGGATTCCATCAACATAATGGCGACGGCATAATATAAAATTAGCTGTAGAGTCGTGGGTCTGATTGTGAAATTGTAACCGGCATATCCCGGAATATTTACTTAACTCGAATTTCTATAAAAAAGCAGGAACACCGGCGAAGATAAAATGAATAAAAGCCATGGCGATCCCCACTCCCCCGATGAGACCTCTGTAATTTTCTATCAGGCTATCGACTCTTTCGATCGTCTCTGAAGAAACGGATGTCCTCTCTTTAAAGAAGTCCATAAGGAGAATAATTCCAAGGCCGCAGGATGTGAGTGCGGGAAAAAAATCCCCGATTATAATTATCCCCATAGGAGTGATAAACTTAAAAACTCCGCATATTAGTGCACCCAACCCTATGATGAATTGGACCTCTTTCCCATTAAGGAGTTCCACAAAACCGGTGAAGGAAGGTAATTTTTCTTTGATATACTCGGTACATAAAATAATACCAGCCAGCAAGTCAAATAATACAGTAAGAAAATAAATTTGTATCATAATATTATCCTTAAATTAAAGTCTCAATTTTACACTATAAGATACTATTTTCAAAGGACCTTGTCAATCCGGATTTTTTTATCTTTCAAGTGGAATAACTGTAAGACTTTCTGTTTTTTCTCCAAGGGTGACGGACGCGGTGAGTTCCGTGTTATTATCCGGACAGAGAAGCGTCGCCGGTACTTTCACCTCCTCCTTATCCCGGGACGGAAGATTCGCCAGCAGGTCAACAACCTCATCACCAAGAGAGAACCTGACCCGGACCCGGGAGACAGCTTCATTTTCCCATTCACCCCAGTTCTCAATATACAAGCGGGCAAAAACTTTGTCTTTTATCCTGTATCCGTGTAACGTAAAATAATAATTATCAATCTTTATACTTGCCGGGGGAGTTTCTTTTTTCGTATCGAACAGGGGACTCCGTATAAAAAAATAGATAAGTGTTATTAAAATGATATCACAGACAATGATAAGCAGACCTTTATTACGGAACAGCCGCTTTATTCCTTTTGTTTTATCATTATCCCCAGGTCTTTTTTTCCGTTGATAATGATACACTAATTCCCGGTCCGAATCTTTCTTAATTTGGAGAGTCTCGTATTCTTTGTTATTGTCCATTCGCATAACCGAGGGCTAATTTATCACTTCGCCACCATACCATGTTGACATGATCCTTGTAACAAAGGAGTCCGGAAATGACCCCATTGGAAGAAAGCTTTAATTTCTTTAAATACAATTCTTTTTCCTCTGTGGTATCGATGATGAGGTATCTGTTGGCGAGGAGTTTTCCGGTATTATCCAGAATAAGTAATTCGTAATCATACATGACATCCGGTCGTAAAAAATAAAAATATCCCTTTTCACATATCCCGATGAACTCATATGAGGGTAACGGGATTTCGATCTCACCGATGCTCCCGTGGTATTTCCTCTTCCCCCCCTCGGCTATCTGAAAAAAGCCGTTAAATTTATTTTCCGCCATATTATATGAATACATCCGTGAGTTTTTACCCTTTATGGTTGTTTTTGTTTTCGTTGATTGATCCAGTTCTTCTACAGAATAGGATAAATGAAGGTACAACTTTTGTTCATATAAATCCGGGTAAATTGCAGAGAGAGACACAAACTGATTCTTTTCTTTAGGGAGGTTCTCTAACTCAAATTTAGCCGTAGACATCAATCTGCCTTTTTTTGAAAACCAGAAAACAAGCCAGGCTGACGGAATTTTTGAAATCACCACCAGTTCGTCTTTCTTTGTCAGAAATATGGAATGGATGTATGGGAATGGTGTTCCGCCGATACCATCCTGTCCGATAAAATCGATCAATTTACCGAGTTTGGAAAACCGTAATATCCGCGAGTTCAGGATAACACTATTTTTCTTGTCTTCGATAGTCTGATCTTCAGGGACCGCGTCCTCCAGGTAGATATTATTTTCACTATCAACCGCAATGGATCCGATATTCAAAAGACCATAGCTTGCGGCATACCTGTTTGTCACTTTTCCTTCGATCTCTTCCGATTGAAGCATAATAGGTTCCGGATTGATAAGGGGATCCGGGTTATAGAGAATAAAAAAGAGATCACCGTAAGAAGAAAACTGCATGACTTTTAGAGAATTACTATTTGCAATATAAAACATCCCATCCTTGAGATAAAAATCATTTTTCTTTAACGAAGAACTTCCTCTCACCTGGAAGAGATCAATCTGGTCCTCCAGTTTTCCAAGGTTGATAGTAAAGAGATCTTCCCTGTAAATCTTCTCATACTCCTGCTGTTTGCAGGACATAGTGAAAAAGCAGGAGGAGCTCATCAATATAAGCAAAAGAATAGAAATAAAGTTCTTATTTTTGAACAATTGTCTTATCATAGTTTTTGTATTTCCTTATTGCCTGATAATATATCGGAACAGTGTATGAAAAAAAATGAGACTTTACAAGCCATTGTTTTCATTTGGAATTTTTATTTTGATAATTCAACGCCCCCGTGATTCATCCCCTCCCCTTTCTACCGGTGCTGACAGATAAAGAATTATCGAAACTATGCAAACCATTCAAAACAGAGGTTTCTGCTTTGCTTGCTTTATACGGGATAACCGACGCCCGGGCTTGTAAAGATACATCTCCCGATGAATTGTTTACCATTTGTATTGTGAATTTTTTTGTTACTGAACTATTTTTTGTCGGAAAATCCGGAAAGAGTACATGGAGAGAAAAAGAGGACCGGGCATTTCAGCCCGGTCCCCTTTAGATTTAATCGCTATTTACGCATTATAACTATTACGGAGTATAATATACAGTAACACCTCTGAGAGTTAAAACAGGTATATGAGTATCTTTTGATTCATCACTCAAGGGATTTACACGTAAATCGACTTCATCACCATCATCAATGCCGCCATTTGAAAGCAATGGGCTTACATCGATTATGTTATTATCACTAAGATCCAAATCAACCAGGTTCGTTAATCCTGATAAAGCAGTTATATTGCTTATGGTGTTCCCGCTTATATTAAGATGAGTCAATCCTGTTGATCCGGATAAACCACTCATATCATTAATATTGTTTGTATCAAGAGAAAGAGTAGCTAAATTCGTTAGTCCCGATAATCCGTCGATATTGACAACATTACTACCGGAAAGATAAAGTGTAGTTAATAATGTCATAGCCGATAATGCACTGAGCTCACTTATACTATTGCCGGAAAGATAGAGATATTGTA
>JAFGRV010000041.1 GCA_016934975.1 Spirochaetales bacterium
AATAGATCGTATCAAAGATATTTTCGTATGCCAGATAGTCTAAAAAGGCATTCTGCCACTGCCAATCAACCGTATGATCCGGAAGCCGGCCCCAGCGGTCCTGGTCGCGTAACGGACCATTATCCGGCCAATCGGGATTACCCCCAAAGGCTCCGATAACAACGGCATATCCCATGCTTTTCAGGTAACCAAAGTGCTCCTCCCATCTCTCCTCAAGGTAGAAAATCAAGAACAGATCTCAAAGAAAGGATTTTAATAAAATTCTGATAGGAATCCGGGGATTCTAAAAATACCAATTAATCAACAGGAACTCATTGAGGTTGTCCCGCAACCTCCTTTGAGTACAAAGGTTAAACAAGGTTGGCCAATAACCACATTACAATATATACAGGGGTGCTGATTACACTTCTAGGCTATATATGGTGTAGTTGGAGAGTAAATTTATTATAATTGAGGTTATTGGACAACCTGAATTATGCATTTCTGTGAAAGGAATGGTAAAAGGAAGGATGAAACACTAAAAAAAGCCGCCTGAATAAGGCGGCTGGTTTTTCTATAAAAACTCATCCGGCAGGATGACATCCTTGCCGTATTTTGCTTGTGCTTCTTTTAGGCGTTCTTTCTGTGTTTTTAATGTTTGAGTAAACTCCTGAGGTATATCTGCTTCTTTCGAATAAATGTCTTCCATGCGGTCCATTTTTTCCAGCCATTTGGAAACACGGATGGCAAATTGTGCATTATAATCTGCCTGAGTGTATTCTCTTCCGAATATTTGTTTAAACAGATTTTTAATATCTTCGTATTTCGGGATAAAACCGATTGGAGTTTCAATTGCATCATATTCATTATGCACCCGGCCGTCCATCCACAGAAGCCAGACTTTTTTATCAACTTTATGATTTAAGAATTTACCATGTTCTTTAATAAAATAATTCGTGGCAAAGACTTTCGGTGCTCTATCCAGCTCATTCCCGAAACGTATGTGATTTTTAATATAGGTTCCCAGGGGAACAACAAGGAAGTCCATGTTTGCCATGGGACTGAATGACCGTACGCCTTCTTTTCCAAGGGTCGCGGAGGTGGTTTCGGATTCGATTGTGGCACCGATAAATACGCCGTGTGTCCAGCTTAAACTCTGGTATACGGGGACGGAGGTGTCGGAATCCCGGCCGCCGTATATAATCCCCTCGATAAGAACACCATCGGGATTATTTAAATTCGGGTCTGCATTTTCCAGCTCTTCGATTCTCATGGTATACCGGGAATTTTTATGAGCGGGTTCCACTTCTTTACCTGTGGAGTCTTTCATTCCGCGTTTCCAGTTGTCACTAAAATGGTTCATACCCTCGTCGGGGATATCTTTTCCCATGTTCAGCCAGTAGGGAACACCATTGTTTATTAAAATATTTGAAAAGATGAGTTCCCGGGGTGAGTTCAGGACTTCCGATATAAGCGGGTCATCCTCCGGGTTCACATCGGTAATAATTCCAAAGATACCCTGCTCGATATTTACCGCGTAGGGTAAGCCGTTGTCTGCCCTTAAATAAGCGATATCATCGCCGACAATTGTTTGTCCGGGGATCATGGCAGTTGATGTTTTTCCACAGGCACTGGGGAAAGCCCCTGCAAAATAGGTGATCCTGTTTTTTCCCTCGGGTTTTGCGCCCATTATGAACATGTGTTCAGTGAGCCAATCTTCGTTATTTGCTTTGTAGATCCCGAGACGGAGAGCAAGCTTTTTTAAACCAAGGCTGTTTCCCGCGTATTGATTATTCACTGTAAAAACCTGGTTTCCTTTTAAATCAATGTAGACTCTTCGTTTATCTATATTTTTTGTAACTCCCCGCTCGTTCAGTTCACCGGCAGAGTGGATAAATGAAAAGAATTCGTCTGATCCCTTCAGGTGCTTAAACTCCTCATATGCTGTTCTGTAGAGAATGTCTTCACTATGGGCAACGTAATAGGAGTCTGTGATTTGAAAAGCTAAAATTGAAAATTTTGATCCCACGGGGCCCAGGCTAAAGAAACGGATTGCCGCCTCTTTTCCTTTCATTGCGCCATCCATGATACCTAAGACTTCTTTCAGTCCTGTTTCTCTATCCATGGTATTAATCGCTTTACTCATCTTCATTTCCGGGGTTATCAACACCTTGGTATTTGCTTTGTCTCGTGCCTGATCATTATATCCGTCGAAATGTATTGTATGGCCTTTCATAGCCAATTTTTTTTCTTCACCGAGTTCGATAGCCCTGTTCCGGACAAATTCAATATCTTCTTTTTTGTCGGTAATTACCCTGACTTTGGCCGGTTTTAAGAGATTTACGTATGTTTCGAGTAATTTGTTAACATGCGGATTCTCCAGATACTCAATCTTTTTCCTGTCTTCATCACTCAGGATAGATTTTTCAATATTCATTCGTTATTCCTCCCTGTGTTATAATTAAACACGTTTTCTATTTTTACTTTTGATAAAGCAAACAATTTCATTAAAAGTATATATATTCAATTTGTTTTGAAACCATTATTTCCAACGCCTTTATCGGTGCTTTTATTTTATTATAGTATAATGAAATGACCAATCAACTACAATCGGTAATACTGATAATATATCTCATTGGCAGTATATATTGTAAGCTTTTAATAAAAGCGGATAAAAAGAAAAATAAGTCTGACCCCATTTTTCTGCATCTTATCAATTCGAGATATGAATTATCCCGAATTCGAGATATCTCGAAAGTCATTATAAGAATGGGTATCATAAAATAAAAGTGATTGTCAAGGGAGAAAAACAGATTATTGTCTGAGCCGGACCGGTGAATTGTACCTCTCTTCTTTGTATTGTTCGATTTTTTTTAAAATTAATGGTATCGGCAGGTCCATATTTTCTTTAATAATTCTATCTAATTGGGTTTTTTTAATCGAATACCCGGAAAGGTGTAATTGTTGCATACCTGTACCCTCCATCTCTATGAAGCTTAAAATTTTCTCTATGAAAATTTTCGCCACATAATCGATAAAATAAAGGATTTTTTAAAAGGATACCTGTTTTTTAAGATTGATGCTACTGCATATTGTAAGGAGGCCTTGAAAAAGAAAGGTATGTCACTCTATTTTAAATAAGGTTGTCTAAAAAGCTATCACTTTTCGTTCAACTTTTTAGACAACCTCTCCTGCCAAAAGAAAGCCGCCGGCCTGTATAAAACGGACTTTTCCGGCGGTCTTTTATTCATTTTGTTACCATTTGCCGGTTTTATTTGCCGGTGCTTGAGGGAGATCCTTTATCGATTCAAGGGATTTCTGAAGATCCTCTTCGGGAAGGGGATAATCAATCAGTTTACCCGCGAGATAATTGTCATATCCGGTAAGGTCCATAAGACCGTGACCGCTTAAATTAAAGAGGATAACCTTTTTCTTACCTTCTTCCTTTGCTTTCTGTGCCTCTTGTATCGTGGCTGCAATAGCATGGCTGGTTTCAGGGGCACAAATAATTCCTTCTGTTTTGGCAAAAAGGAGAGCTGCGGCATAGCATTCTGTCTGGTGTAATGCCTGAGGCGTGAGAAGGCCTTCGACTATTGCCTGGGAAACCAATGGCGCCATACCATGATACCTGAGCCCACCGGCATGAATCGGCGGTGGTATAAAATTGTGACCAAGGGAATGCATCGGGAGTAATGGGGTCATTTTAGCCGTATCCCCATGGTCATACGCAAAGGGAGCCCGGGTCATTGTAGGGCATGATGTCGGTTCAACGGGGATTATCGTGATATCTTTCCCGCTGATTTTATCAGCCACAAAGGGGAAAGCAAGTCCCGCGAAATTACTCCCGCCTCCTGCGCAGCCGATAATAACATCAACCTTTTTCTCACCGATTTTTTTCAATTGCTTCTTTGCTTCCAGACCGATAATTGTTTGGTGAAGCATGACATGGTTTAAGACACTTCCCAGGGCGTACCGGGTTTTTCCCGTTTTGTCGGAGACCGCTGCTTCTACGGCTTCGCTTATTGCAATCCCAAGACTTCCCGGGGTATCCGGAATTCTCTTCAGGATGTCCTGACCAGCCTGAGTCTGATTGCTGGGACTGGCGATACACGTTGCACCCCAGGCCTGCATCATGGCTTTTCTGAAGGGTTTCTGATCAAAACTGATACGGACCATAAAAACCTTGCACTCAAGCCCCACCAGGGCGCATGCAAACGCAAGGGCACTTCCCCATTGTCCGGCACCTGTCTCTGTTGTGAGTTTCTCAATACCAAATTGCTTGTTATACCATGCCTGTGCGACGGCAGTATTAGGTTTATGACTTCCCGGAGGTGATACACTCTCGTTTTTATAATAAATTTTTGCCGGGGTACCAAGGGCTTTTTCAAGATGTATTGCTCTGTGCAGCGGTGTCGGCCGCCATCGATACAGTAGTGCTTTGATTTCTTCCGGAATATCTATCCATCGCTCCTGTGACAGCTCTTGTTCGATGAGATTCATAGGGAATACGGGAGCAAGCATATCTGGGGTGATGGGATTACCATCCGGTCCGAGGGGCGGGAGCATCGGTGAGGGAAGGTCAGCCGCCAGGTTATACCACTGTTTGGGAAATTCATCCTCATTTAAAAAAACTTTTACCTGCATGAAAGGTCCTCCTATTAATTAATTATACTCAACTGATTTGAGTTTGTTTTTTCCTGATATGCTGTTATTCCGGATATTCTTGTTAAAAAACAAGAATATCCGGAATAACAGCGAAACGCAGGTTCGCGTGAAATTAAAATTTTCATAACGGCAACCTTGTAATAAATTAATTATTTGGGTTGCGGGCGTAGCCTGCGTAATGATATAAGAATCTGTAATTGAGGCGGCCTGATCGCTTTATGGTGTGACAATTAAGTGAGCGGTTCTCCATAAATACCAGGAAAAGCCGGATCGTTCGTTGCTGAATAGCCTCAATTACTTTTATTACCGGAAAAAAGTAAACTCATTATCATCAGAAATACTGACTATCTATTTTATTGTCAGTAAGATAAACTTAGTGCATGAGTCTTAACACCGGACTCATCGCAATAATTTGCTCCATAATATTTACGAGAAACCACTATGATAGCGTTGACCTTCCCACAAGTCATTACATATATTTCTTTTTATCAGCCTTAAAACTGATTTTAAAATCGCATTTTTTATTCATTATTTATCCATTTCTGTAAGTATTACCGGAGCTTGAGGATTTGTCAAGTCGATATTTATGCTTAAATTATGAAGAACAGTTTGCCTTTGTAACCCGCTTTTTTGTTATTGTCATTATATGCTATTATTCCACTTTTTTTGAACAAAAAATGTGGAATAATAGCAAAACGCAGGTTCACAAGAAATCAGGAATTTTCATAACGGCAATCTTGTCATTAAATAATTATTTGGGTTACGGGCGTAACCTGCGTAATGTATACTCGCGATACCCTTCCGGATAATTGAGGTTATTGGACAACCTTGTTTAACCTTTGTACTTAAAGGAGGTTGCTGGATAACCTCAATTAGTCTTAACACATGATTAGTTTTTTTCTGCAAATATTTCATTTTTTTTTATTTTTTTTTCATAAATTCTTGACACACAATATATAGTGTACTAAAATGCCATTAATTAAAAAAAGGCGCTATATATAGTGGCATGTGGAGGGTGCTTCAAATAAGGTATAAATATATAAAAGCAGGCAATAGCTTAACAGAAGTTTAATAAATAAAGTGAATGATAGGAAAGTAAAAGAAAAGAGATGAGATGTCCGTATTGTGAAACACATGAAGATAAAGTCATTGAATCGAGAATGCTTGCTAATGGTGAAAGTATAAGGCGAAGACGGGAATGTCTGAACTGCGGTTATCGGTTTACTTCGTATGAGCATATTGAAGAAAAACAGTTTATGGTTATTAAGCGGGACGGAAGCAGACAACCTTTTGATATTAAAAAAATTATGCATGGAATTTTACGGGCAATAGAAAAGCGCCCGATTTCTCATTCCCAGGTAGAAGAAGTGCTTGAAGCTCTGGAAAACGAGGCTCAAATGAAAGCACTCAACACTCACGAAATACCCTCTACTGATTTGGGTGAAATGGTATTAAAGAAACTTTATGTGCTGGATAAAGTGGCATATGTCCGATTTGCATCAGTATATAGAAAATTTGAAAATGTTGAAGAATTCATAAAAGAAATAGAGAAACTTTCCTAGTGTTTTGACCGTTGTATTTTTAATTATTTTTAAAAGTATTGCAGGTTATTTAAAAATGAAAAAGTGTCAAAACACTCAAGCTTTGACCGGAATATTAATGAGGTTTGGCTTTCCGGTATATTAAAAAAAATGCAATTGAGGATGCCCTGCAGCCTCCTTTGAGTACAAAGGATAAACAAGGTTGTTATCATTAGGGTTATTGAACAACCTGAATTACCTGGTGTAAATCACTATGGTTTATTGCAGAGGTAAGCCAGGATTACGGAGTCGATTGCAAAAGCCTGGCAAGTGGCGAGGGTACACACCTGCGAGGGTAAGCGGCTGTGCCGGGATTTTTTTGCAGGAACCTCTGCAACGTAGAATAAAATGAATATATAAAGAAGGAGTGAGTATGGGAGATCACTTATCCGATTGGAGAGACTTTCTAAAATCTGATACGCCGGAAATCGGAAAAACTAAAATAGTAAATAAAGTTATAAAACGGGATGGCCGTATAGAGACATATAACCGGACTAATATTGAGCATGCAATTGATAAAGCTATCTGTGCTGTTCGCGGGCACGCGGCAGCCGGAATCGTAAAACAACTTACAGATAGAGTAGAGGAAAACCTTAAAAGTTTTATGGCGACACGTCATCCTAATTCCGCCCCGGCAATAGAAGAGATACAGGATATAGTAGAAAATGTTCTTATGGAAGAAAAATATTTTGATGTAGCCAGGGCATATATCATCTACAGGGCACGACACGATGTCATGCGGGATACAAAGAAGCTGTTACTCGATATCGACAATACAATGGACGGATATTTAAGCCAGTCTGATTGGAGGGTAAAGGAGAATGCGAATGTCAATTTCTCGCTGGGAGGCCTTATCCTTCACAACTCGGGAACTATTACGGCAAATTACTGGTTAAAAAACATCTATCCGGAAGAGATCGCGGAAGCTCATAAAAACGCGGATTTTCATATCCACGACTTATCAATGTTCAGCGGCTACTGTGCCGGGTGGTCCTTGCGGCAGCTTATTGAACAGGGACTGGGCGGTGTGCCGGATAAGATTACATCCCGCCCGGCAAAACATCTTTCTACACTTATTTCTCAGATTGTTAATTTTCTCGGTATTATGCAGAATGAATGGGCCGGTGCCCAGGCCCTTTCGAGTTTTGACACATATCTTGCACCTTTTGTGAAAGTCGATAACCTAACGTATAAGGAGGTGATGCAGTCAATACAGAGTTTTATTTTCGGTGTCAATACGCCGTCCCGGTGGGGAAGCCAGGCCCCGTTCACTAACATTACCCTCGATTGGGTTGTTCCGGAAGACCTTAAATATATTCCGGTCACCATCGGCGGGGTCGAGCAGGAGTTTACCTACGGTGACTGCTCGAAAGAAATGGATATGATTAACCGGGCATTAATTGAACTTCTCTTGGAAGGAGATGCAAATGGGAGGGGATTCCAGTACCCGATTCCGACATATAATATTACGGAAGATTTTGACTGGGATTCGGATAAAGCACGGCTCCTCTTTGAGATGACATCCAAGTATGGCACTCCATATTTTCAGAATTTTATTAACAGTGATCTTAATCCGGGTGATGTACGGTCTATGTGCTGCAGGCTTCAGCTTGATAAACGGGAGCTCAGGAAACGGGGAGGCGGCCTGTTCGGCGCAGATGAGTTTACCGGATCCATCGGGGTTGTGACGATTAATCTTCCGCGAATCGGATATCTTTCCAAAACGCGCCTTGATTTTTTCAGACGCCTTGATACGTTTATGGATTGCGCGGCAGAATCATTAGTTATTAAACGTAAAGTAATAAACAGGCTGATGGAGAACGGACTTTTTCCCTATACCCGGCGGTATCTCTCACACCTGAACAATCATTTTTCCACAATCGGTATAACCGGGATGAATGAATGTCTTCTTAATTTTATGGGCAAAGATATCAGTTCCGAAGAAGGAAAAGCCTTTGCCCTCGAAGTGATAAATTATATGAGGAAACGATTATCCGATTACCAGGAAGCAACAGGAGATCTTTTTAATCTTGAAGCAACCCCGGCGGAAAGCACGAGTTTCCGGCTTGCTCTCCACGATAAAAAGCAGTTTCCGGATATTATTACAGGAGGCGATGGAGAGACCCCATATTATACCAATTCAAGTCAATTACCGGTGGGATATTCGGATGATATTTTTGATGCCCTGGATATGCAGGAAGAACTTCAAGTCCGGTATACCGGGGGAACCGTTTTCCATGCATTTGTCGGGGAAGCAATTGAAGACTGGCAGGCATGCAGAAGTCTCGTTAAAGCGATCGCGTTTAATTACAAAATTCCTTATTTTACCATAACCCCGACATTTTCAATCTGTCCGGTTCATGGCTATCTCTCCGGAGAACATTTTAACTGTCCTATTTGCCGGGAAAAAGAGAAAAATGAAATACACAAAGAGATACAGAAGCTTGAAAAAGCTAAGGAATTGGCGGATCAAAAAGACATACATTAATTAAAGAAAAGGAGATAAGAGTATGAAATCAATTCATGATATAGACAACCAAATTAAAACATTGAAAGATAAATTGAATGTTGTGGAAGGAACCCCTACGGAAGTTTATACCCGAATCGTCGGTTATTATAGATCCATAAAAAACTGGAATAAAGGTAAACGCCAGGAATACAATTACCGATTACCCTTTTCCCTTCCCAAAGCGTATGGCGACCGGGTAAGCGGTAAATCACCATCACCACTCGATGTAAAGGCGGTTGTATAACAAGACCTGTTATAAGAGCGTCACAAAGGTACATAGATCACACCCCATTATAAACATTGATCTTTGAATCGTCTTTGCACCTTTGCGGCGCTGTTGTTATCGACTATACCGGAAAACAAAAGGTTTTCCGATATTTCCGATTGTAATGGTTTTCAATTTCCTTATCGTATAAAGAAATAAACCAAACTGTTACATTGTTTGGCGGGGAAAACCAATTAATTGGGAGTATATCCTGGTAAAATTTGTACATATAAAAATTATGGCATTATTCGGTTTACAAAAAACAACTCTTATTGATTTTCCTCATACAGTTGCCGCGACGATTTTTGTTCCCGGCTGCAATCTCCGCTGTCCTTATTGTCATAATCCGGCTTTAGTGACACATATTAAAAAAGATACTCTTACCCACATCGACAGCATTATCTCATTTTTAAAAAAAAGACGGAATGTATTGGGTGGTGTATGTGTAAGCGGGGGTGAGCCTCTTCTTTATACGCACCTTTTGGATTTAATAGAAATAATTCATTCGTTAAATCTTAAAGTGAAGATTGATACAAACGGTACAATTCCTGAGCAACTCTCGAAAGTACCTGTGGATTATATTTCCATGGATATTAAAACCAGTCCGGATAACTATCACCTTGTGGGAGGGGACAACATACCTCAGATCGAAAAAAAAGTGAAAGCTTCAATAGAATGGATCATTTCTTCCGGAATTCCCCATGAGTTTAGAACAACAATCGCCCCGGGGATTGTCTTCAGGGAAGATATCGAGGAAATCTGTTCCCTCATTAAGGGTGCGGACCATTATATACTCTCACAATTCAGACCGATTAATACACTGGACCCAAAGTTTGAACATTTTCCTCCTACGCCCAATAAATTCCTTAATGAACTAAAAGAAATAGTAGAAAAATCAGGAATTTCCTGTATGGTAAGATCTTCCATTGGATCCCATGGAAAAATAAAACCTTCTGAAAATTAAATCTTTACAAAATTTGTTATTTTTCTATATATCTTCATGAGCAAAATAAAAATTAAAGTAGTATATTAAAGATGAGAGTCTTTTTGTTGAGTAAAGAGAGAGTCTTGCGGGAAAAGAGATAGAATGAATAATAGAAATAAGGAAAATAAAGATCATCCTCTCACCCAAAGAGAAATTTTAAGAGAAAAACTCATTATACGCACAAAAGATCGCTCTATTATAATGTATGGGATTATTGATGATCAAAATCCCGGGGAGTATCTCATTCCCTTTTTAGATAAAGTTCATGAAAATGTTTTAGAGCATAGCATTAAAGCATTGGAGATCGATATCAGCGGGCTTGAATATATTAATTCAGCCGGAATAAAAGATCTCATAAATTGGCTGCTTAAATTTGATGCCATGGAGAGTGACCGGAAATATAAAATTACCTTCGTATGTGATAAACTGAGTCGTTGGCAGGGTTTAAGTGTTGCGATGATACAAAAGATAATACCGAAGAATATTTACAGGAAATTCATATAACTATAAATTACGTTACAATAAAGATATCATATACATTTACCGGAGACGCCGAATGTTCAAGTTCTACGTCAATACCATTTTCCCAATATCCCCCATAAATCCAGGTTCCATCATAATGCATGCCTGTAACATAACCATCTTAAATTAATACTTGTATGGAAGGTGCTGCGGAATAAGGATTATCCTGATACCCGGGGGAAGCGGTGAAACTGATGAGTGTTGATGACCAGATACATAATAATAGGGTGACGAATTCGAAACAGAATGATATTATCGATTGTAACAGGGCTTTCAACACAGTTGAAATCCGGATGAGGTTATCGGACTTCCCCGATTAACAGAAACTCCCGATAAGACCAACATAGTACTGGGATATTAAAAGAGCATCAACGATATCGATACTGCCGTCGCAATTCACATCAGCATTGGCACTGATGAAATTCGAGGGGTTCAGGCCCACGTAGTGCTGGGCAATAACAAGGGCGTCCACGATATCAATCGACCCGCTCCCATTCGCGTCCCCAAGAGTTCCGGTTGGTGTCGCATTAGGCGGAGTAGTCGGGGCGGATGTGGGCGCCGACGTCGGGGGGGTAGTAGAGGTTCCGACGGTAGTTATCCGCAAGACCTTTACACCATGTGCCTGGACAGAAGCCGAGTAGGAAGCGTTGAAAGACCCAAGGTCGGAATGTACCCATAAATCCCGCACAGACGCGGAACCGGAAAGCCCGATATCGCCCCAAAGTGCCGTGATCGTGGCAGTCGAGGCGCTTCTGTTGAAAAGGGCCACTGCTTTATCGGTCCCATTTGCGGACCCCAGGGGTTTTACCCATACTTCGAGATCTCCCTGGTCGCTTACGATATGACCCTGAATACCTGCCGGGTCCTGGTCGATGGCGATGAGCTCCGAATTACAGAGGATCGATGTTGTTTCCGCGCTCATACTCCGTATGTCATTCCCGGCGATAAGTGGCGCGGCCATCATGCACCAGATACTGAAATGGGATTTATATTCTTCATAGGTGCAGCCGCCATTGCCGACCTCGAGCATGTCCGGATCGTTCCAATGCCCCGGCCCTGCTTTGGGATAGAGCGGCTCATTTGTATTTATAATCCCGAGGAAGGAGTTGAAATTGTCGGTGATGTCACCGGTCGTGCGCCAGAGGTTTCCCACATCCATCATCCAGTCGCCTGCAAAATACCATGCGCAGATACTGAAGACGATCGGCCTTCCGGACGAGGCAAGGGCGTTACTCATGGCCGTGTAATTCGTCTGCATGTCCTGGGACGCGTTACAGCTGTCATACTTCAGATAATCGATTCCCCAGGAAGCGAAGGTATTTGCGTCCCGTGTTTCGTACCCCTGGCTCCCGCTTTCCGGTACATTACAGCATGTCGCCGTACCCCGGTCTCCGTATAATCCGAGTTTCAGGCCCCGGTCGTGACAATAATCCGCGAGTGCCTTGATCCCCCCGGGAAACCGGTCGAGGTCGCCGATGAGGTTGCCGCTTGAATCTCTGCCTTTGTCATCCATCCACATGTCATCGAGATTCAGGTAAATATATCCGGCGTCCCTCATCCCGGAACTTACCATGGCGTCTGCAATTTCCTTGATAAGTGTCTCGTTGATGTTTCCACCGAAAATGTTCCAGCTGTTCCAACCCATGGGGGGTGTACGTGCAAGCCCATTTTCCATGGCAGCAAGCTCACCGGTGGCAAGAAGCAACATGAGAACAATCATTGCCGGAGCAACCAGGACAGACTGGATTTTTCTCTTTTTCATATAATACTCCTTTTATTTTTTTTAACTGTATTCATATTTATTATGAACTTTTATGTAAATACAAATGTCGCCATCATGGCAAAGCGCTACTAAACCAGTTTAGTAGCGCTTTAAAGGACTATCACGTGTCTGTACGATAATAAAAAAGAAATTCACAACTATGTACGTTTAATCCCAACCGGAAAATAAAAGCTCCGGTATTCATAGATTATCATATTATTGGTACTTTTTAAACAAAAATTTTACATTTTACCAGCTATTTGAATAGTCATGATGTGAGGATTGGGAGGGCAAGCAATACCCCGGGACCGCGAAGAGACCGGCGTTTCAAAAAAAAAGAAGCATATAGCAGATGAGATTATTACTACGAAAAAGACATTTTTTAAAGCTTCAACCCGGAAAGATATTATGACCCTTTTTTCATAGTGGGAAAAAGAGGTGGACGATATTACCTCATATATTTTTGGCCTGTATTATTGAGGATAAAAGGATTTTACATGATTTACATTTGTATGGAGATAAAAATAGATATATTGACATTTTTTTGGAGATTATTTATATTTATTATGTCACTTTTGGGGAGATAATGAATGTACCGATTAATTTATAATGATTTATTAGAATGGAAAAAAAAATCGAATAGAAAACCTTTGTTGATGCAAGGTGCCAGACAGGTTGGGAAAACATATGTTTTAAAAGAATTTGGCAAAAAAGAATACAGTGATCTCGCCTATTTTAATTTCGAAGAAGACAAAGAACTTTCTCAGTTATTTAAACAATCTTTAAAACCAACGGTATTAATAGATTCCTTGAGTTTGTATCGGGGGAAAAAAATTGAAAAAAACTCGTGTTTAATTTTTTTTGATGAAATTCAAATAGAACCGGCTGTATTGACAAGTTTAAAATACTTTTGTGAAGAAGCAAAAGACTACCATGTTGTTTCTGCAGGTTCTCTCCTTGGAGTAAGTATTGGAAAAACATCAAGCTTTCCTGTCGGCAAAGTCAATTTCATTGATTTATTTCCAATGAATTTTCATGAATTTCTTATTGCATCTGATAATGAAATGCTTGCAGAGCATCTTCAGAATAAAAATGATTATTTGCAGCTTGCAGAACCTGTTCACGAAAAATTATTGTCACTCTATAAGATGTTCCTTTATCTTGGCGGTATGCCGGAAGTAATACATAGCTATCTCAATGCAAAAGATCCGGTTCAAGTGGAGGAAATTAAGAATGAAATATTGCTATCTTATGAACGGGATTTTTCAAAATATACCACACCGGCTGATTCAATAAAAATTTCAAATTTATGGGATTCTATCCCGGTACAATTAACAAAGGAAAACAAAAAGTTCAGGTATAAAGAGGTGTCAAAGAATGGCAGAGCATCTACCTACATTCTTTCCATTGAATGGCTTAAAAAAGCAGGCCTCATTAATATTTCATATAACATCAAGGTACCCAGGCTGCCCCTCGCCGGATATCAAGACCGCTCCAAATTTAAATTATTTCTGTTGGACACGGGAATTCTCTGTGTGAAACTGAATATATCGTCAAAAATAATCGTCACCGGTGATAATCTGTTTTCCGAATATAATGGAGCTTTTATCGAAAATTATGTTGCTTCCGAACTGACTTCTCTTTTTAAACCTCCCCTTCATTACTGGACAAGTAAAAGTGACGCGGAAGTAGATTTCATTATAAATAGTGATAATCATATAATTCCCCTGGAAGTAAAAAGCGGATATGGAAAGAGAATAAAAAGCCTTCGTTCATACGCTGAAAAATACTCACCCAAAAAAATGTTCAGGACCTCACCTCGGAATTTTATGCAGGATAATGATTTTTGTAATATTCCCTTATATGCAATCGGCTTTATAAAAAATATCATTCAGCAACGATGATACGAAAAAAGGATTGATATTTCCTTATAATGCAGGCGATAATTAACTTCATAAGTATGTTTCGACATTTATGAAGAGAGGCCACCTGTAATAAATCCGTTTATTGCATTCACCGGCACTTTTTAAAAGAAAGGATATACCATGGCCACAATTAAAATTCGCTGTAATGGCAAAGAAAAGCATGTAAATGAGATCAACCTGGATACACTCCTTGCCGCGTCTCCCACTACTGTCTACAGAGGCACAATTCAGGTAAACCCTGATACCATCCCCCCCCGGATGATACTCGACTGCGCTTTTTGTACTACAGGCAAGGTAATTATTGAGAAACTCATCATTCTTGAGAATTTGAATAGGGAGGAAACGGATGAAAGAGAAAAATAAAGTCTATGAGAGCCCGGCTTCTTTGCCGAATGATGAGTTCTGGTTGACCCTGGGCCGGGAACTGGTGAAAGGTTCCATTCCTTCATTACTAGATGCTTCGAAAAATATGCTTACGGGATTAAATATCTTACAGGGAATATACGCGGGGATCATCGGCTTTACAGCCTATATACCCGAAGACCTTGATGTTCTCCTTAAAAGTCTTTTTTTCCTTCCCTTTATTTTCTGGGTCATCGCCCTCTTTTTCTATCTGGATGTTTCCTTTACAAAAAAATATACCATTGAACTGTTATCTCCCGAGGTCATTAAACACTACCATGAGACAATGTGTCACAATAAACAGCGTTCCTTAACTATCGGTTACTGGTTCCAGGCTATCGGGATCCTCGCCTTCTTCACACTTCTCATAATCCGGAACCTTTTATGAATACAATTGTCGTCTCTATCGGTGAGATGAGCGGGGGAAAAAGAAAGGTTATTATAAACCATGACCAGACTCATAATATCGATGAAACAGAGATTACCACCCTCTTAAAAAAGGCTGATGAATCATGGCACTATGACCCTGCCAGGGCCGCCGGGCTGGGAACAGAGTTATTCTCCCTCTTAAATGGTCATACAAACAGACTCCGGGAACTTATTTCCCAAAAACTCCCCGGCGGAGACATCAACCTCATCCTTGATATTCATCATGACCTTGATACCTTGCCTTTTGAAATGATCTATGATAACCGCTTTCTGAGCCTTGAATCCCCTATCCATATCATGCGCCGGGGAAGCGAAAACCTCACGGCAGTGACACTTCCCGACCGTCCCTTGCGGATTTTATTCATGGCCTGTTCCCCGGATAATGTGGATGAAAAATCCCGGTTGTCTTTTGAAACCGAGGAGGAGTTTATTTATGAGGCGGCCCGCGCCCTGCCCCTGGAATTACGGGTGGTGGATTCCGGGAGTGTTGCTGCATTACAGGATGAATTAAACCGGTGCGTCTACGCGGATGGAAAGAATAAATATGATGTGATTCATATCTCCTGCCATGGAGCCATCGACGGGGAATTGGGACCGGTCCTTTACATGGAAGATGAGATGGGGTACCTGGATAAGGTCACCCCGGTGAAATTATGGAAAGCACTCCGGGATTTTCCCCCGGGGGTCTTGTTTTTATCAGCCTGCTCCACTGCACACTATGACAGGCTTCACCATTCCGATTCCTTCTGCCAGCGGATGAATCAGAAAGGCATTCCCTATTGTCTCGGGTGGAATACTCCGGTGGGTGATACTCAGGCGAGTTTTTTTGCGGCTTCTTTGTATAAACATTCTGCCCAGGGTATGAGTATCGGGGAAAGTATTCAAAAAGCCCGGATAGAAGTAAAAAACCACCTGGAATCCTGGCCCTTTTTGCGGTTTTTTATTGATAACACACAACCCGAGCCCCTTATCCGCTTTACTTCCCGGATCGTTCCTCAGAAACCAAGGGAAATCCTGTATGATTATCTTGGGACCCATAAGAATGTCAA
>JAFGRV010000392.1 GCA_016934975.1 Spirochaetales bacterium
ATCGATTTCCTACTGTAAATTATGGTATGCGAATGATTATGATGTTGCAAGTCTTCCTGATATCAGCAGGGATTACATTTTAGCGGACCCGGGAACAGATCCCTATAAAAATGAAGTTTATATCGGATTTAATATCCGTTCCCAGGTAAATGAGAATGTTGCTGTAAAAAACGGCTTCCTTCTTGCGTATAAATCAGGTTTAAGTTCTGAAACTGCTTTCAATTATTTAAGCTTCAGGGATTATATGGATTATTATTATTTTATTCACGCCCTCATGCAGCAGGGGTATAAACTGGATGTGATTGCGGCATATCTCCAGCTTAAGATGACGGAAGCACAGGCTATGGCAAATATGACAGAGCAGGAACTTATCAGATCTTTGGATGAGACCACAAAAGGGTATTTAACAGTATATAAATCCGGGGAATTTTATGCGAATTACTGGTATGTTGATGAATGGGGCCAGGTGCTTGCCAGTGTTCCTCCCAATAGTGATATAAATATCTATGTCATGAGTGAAGGATTTGTAGATCAGGTGTTCAACTATAAATCAAAAGATGATTTCTATCAGGGGCCTTATCTCCTTAAAATGCCTATGAAATAAACGAAGACTTGTCATAAAATCTATTACGGGTTGGCCGGAATATGGGGTGTAATGCCTCTGTCCGGGCAACCCTTTTTTTTATGTCAGGTGACTTTACTTCTAAAAAGAAAATGGAATCACTGATGATTATTTGTGTATGTATCAACCTGTTTTCCTTCTTAATAATAAAGAGGAATCCGGATCTCGAGTTCCGGAAGGTATGCTAAAATAGCCGAGATATCTTCCTGGGGTTCACCACTTGCCATGAGCCACTGCATAAAAAGGAGGGTAAAATCTATCCAGAAGTGGGCGGCAACAGTCCGTTCCAATCCCCCTCTGTCATAGAGATTATCCATATAAAAGGTAAGAATTGCTCTGTTCAGGAAGTTTAATCCTATGGTTAATGGTTCGAATTCCGCGATAAACACTTCCTGGGGAATATGAATCGCGGGAAAATAAACACAATCGACAATTTTTGCCGGAATGTGACCATAGTTGCTTGCCAATTCTTCGTAAATAAAACCCCTGAAATGTGATTCTTCCGAAATACTCACGATACTTGATTCTAAAAAGAAAAATCCGAGCATCATGGGTATGGCAGCCAGGGGACTCATCTCCCATGTGCCGGCATACATTTTTCCCGTTGTCCAGGGAGCAGAATCGTGAGATTGTTTCACCAGGGGGCTGATAAGTCCCGCAACAGAAAAGATACCGACTAAAGGATCAAGAAAATTCCGGGGCTTAAAAGGACTTGTGATAAGATCTATAAGTGTATATGATTTCCATTCGGTATAATAACCCCCAAACGCTCCCAAATCATCTGAGAATTGCGCGGCAAAAGTCTCATGCCGCCAGTCGTCATTATATATACCTGGCCGGGCTTTTGCTCTGTTCCCGCTATATCCGAGGTAGGTGGAATAAAGACCGGTCTGAAATATTCCGGTATAAAAGAAATTACGGAAAAAATCCGCGTCCTGATCTCTTAAGAGCTCATAGGATGCGAATAATCCACCGGAAACACCGGTGGCAATAACACCTTGTAAGGGTGAAACGGCATAGAGTGGAAGATGTATACTAAAAATGGTACCCCTTTTCATCCATACTTCAAAATCATCCCATTCGACTAAATAGAATAAAGCATCTTCCATCATAAATATACCTGCGAGAACGGCGGATATGACCGGTGGAAGAATAACATCTAAGTGTTCAAGATTCTTTGTTTCCTGTTCCGTTGTGGAATCGCCTTCAGGTACTTCCGCCGGTGTCGTTTCTTCTGCATGAAGCAAGGTGAAACCTGAAAGAAGCATTAAAATGATAATAAATCTCTTAACCATATCTCCTCTGCTTTCTATTTTTATGAGTAGAGGTCCCCGCAAAAAACTTCAGTTACAACCGGATTTTTGCATGAGTCTCAGTACTATTAAGTATAAATCCGATGAAAAGCATTTGTCAAATAACTCAGGCCTATATTCTCTCATATAATTTTTTTTATCCTTAAAACTTGCCGATTTAAGATTTTAGCTATATATTATAGATAGTTAAATTATGTTTAACTGATTGGGGCAATCAATTTTTCAACAAAATTAGTCCATACTCTATAACAACGCATAATAATGAGGCCAGGTAATGAGGTATGTGTAATTTTTTTTTACTATTACACATATCAGGTATGCTTTATAAGATGTTTTTGTTATTTTCTTTATACCTGAAAAGAATAATAACCGAACCTTATAGAGCAGCCTGAAATTTTTATGCTTATTGAAAAATTTGAAGAAAAAAATATTATTATAAAAACTCTTTATTTAAAAATAGAACTAGAAAATTATACTATTTTTTAAATTAAGGAGCGAACATGAAAAATTGCATTATCGTTGGATTAGTATTTTCCATAATATGTGTTTCCGGGTTTTCCCAGTCAACGCCCACGGCAATAAACAGCATTTTAATTCAGGCAGAGGATTTTTCATCGTATTATGATACGAGTGCCGGAAATTATGATCTGATTTATCGTCAGGATGTTGATGTGGATATGAATTATGACCATGATCCTTACTGGTACGAAGGTATCAGGGTCAAGGCGATTCAAACAGGCGAAGAATTGACGTACGCTTTTGAAGTTCCTGTCACGGATGTGTGGGATATTACGTTTAACGGAATCATCAATTTTGATCTCTATTTTGATAATTCCCTTTACGCAAGGGATATCGGGACGCCTTTGGATGTGCGGGGCGATTTTAGATTTAATGAGGATATTGTTGTTCCGGGTGTGTCTTTGTCTTCAGGTACACACACAATGACGATTATTTCCAACAGCTCTAACGACTTCGGTGATGTACAGCTGGATTACATCTGGTTTGCTTCGGTGACAGATCCACCGGGACCGCCGCCGGTTGCACCCAAACCCTACGATGATACAACACCACCTCAGGTCCCGGCAGATTATGAAAGCCCCGTCACCAAATACGGAAGCCTTTATGTTGATGGTCCGAATATTAAATCTTCCGTTACAGGAGAAATACCGCGTCTCCGGTTTGTCGCAATCAGCGGTTCCAAATGGTTTCCCACAATAAAGAACAATACTATTTATAATCTGGCTTATCATGAACATGTCCAGGGAATACGTTTGGCTTTGTATGCGGAATACGGGACATATGATGACCCTTATTTACGCCCTTATCTTGAAGAAAAAACACTGGAGGTTATTAATGAATGCATAGATGCAGGTATTTATCTTGAAATAAGCTATCATACTCATGCAACCGATTTTGAAATAAACGGTGTAGCATATAACGTGGAAATGGATTTTTTTAACTGGCTATTATCACAGCCTGTTGTGGCTGCAAAACCGCCGAATCTTATTTTTGGGATTGTGAATGAGATCGCATCTTCTTCGATTTCCTGGGATACTGCAAAACCATATGCTCAAACCTTTGTCGATGTTGTAAGGCAAAGTATCCCGGATAATCTTATTCTCTGCGGAACTCCCTTCTGGTCCCAGAATCCTCATGATGTTATCGGGAATGAATTATCGGGAAACAATATCGTTTACACATTCCATATGTATACGGCGGAACATCAGATGAGTATCGCCGATAATATCGTCACGTGCTATGAAGCGGGTCTACCCCTCTGGGCAAATGAAATCAGCCCCGGGCATTATGACTGGAAAAACTGGTTATATAATTTTGATAATTTTGATACGTTAATTTATATGCTTGAGTCGAGAGGTATACCCTGGTCAAATTGGGCATGGACAATAAAAGGTGAAGCATTATCCGCACTCTATTGGGATTCACAATACTGGGGTCCATGGAAAGAAAGTGAACTTACCGAAGGAGGTCACTACATCCGGGATCTCATCAATAATAATCTTAAATTTACCGATTTTAGTGAAGGAGCAGACGGATGGTATCTAAATGACTGGGAAGAACCGGCAGCAGAAGTTGAATTCATCAATGAAGAAGCACATATAATCTATAACGGTGTTGCTTCCGCGAATAATTACGGGCAACAATTTAGTCTGGAGAATCTGCGGATTGTGAACGGGATTACCTATACAATCAGTTTTGACGCACGGGCCGCGTATCCCCGGGATATTGTTGTTGATGTGACGGAAAACGGGGGTGATTATACAACATATGGAACCTCTGCTTCTCTTACGTTTTCTACGAGTCAAAGTCACTACTCCTTTTCGTTTACCATGAATGACCCGACCGATGACGCCGCGAGGATCGTATTTAATGTGGGGGCAAGTATCGATGATATCTGGCTCGATAATATACAGATACAATATTCCGATATGGCCATGCCGGTAGAAGAAAAAGATGATATTGTTGTGCTTAATGAGAATTTTATAGATGATATTGAATGGGATTTTAATCCGTGGCAGCCTTCATGGCCATCGGCGACTATTGATTATTCAAATAATGAAGCACATATCACTTTCCAGGAACTCGCGCAAGATTCTTACGGACAGCAGCTGTCAAAGGCAATACAACTTGAACAGGGTGCTGCCTATGTTGTCAGCTTTGATGCGAAATCGACGACTCGCAGGCCTTTGAATGTCAATATCGGAAACAGTGTCACCTACGCGAGTTATGCGGAAAAAGATTTTATATTATCAAGAAGAATGAGATCATATTCCTTTTATTTCACCATGGCAGACCTCGCGGATGAAAATGGAATTATTCAATTCAACCTGGGAACAGATACACATGACATATGGCTGGATAATGTATCGATTAAGAAATATAACAGATTATTGAATGGTGATTTTTCTTTAGGAGATTTTGCCTGGAATTTTAGTCCCTGGGAACCATCCTGGCCATCCGCAGAGATAGAATACATAGAAAACAAAGCACATATTACGTTTCTTGAGCTCGCGCCCCATGATTATGGTCAGCAATTGCTGCAAAACCTGAAACTCGAAAAAGGTGAGACATATGAGTTGAGTTTTAAAGCCCGGTCTACCTGCTTCAGACCTTTGCGAGTACTTATCACCAATAGTTCATATTATCATATTTCGGATATTATGTTGACTCCCTCTATGAAATCATACAGGTTTTCCTTTACCATGGATGCAGACCCATCGGAAGATGATATCATTCGATTCGATCTGGGAACAGATACACATGAAATCTGGCTTGCGAATGTGGTGGTAAGAAAAACCGAAAATCTCCTTAAAAACGGGAAATTCAGCAATGATGCCGAAAATTGGTCTATTGGATTCTACGAAGGTGCTGTCGGTACTGCATCGGTTATAAACGGTGAATTTGTTGTTGATGTTGTATCCGGCGGAACTGAAAGCTGGCATATACAACTCATACAGCCGGATATCGAAATGGATAATGGGAAACGGTATTTTGTCGAGTTTGATGCAAGAACTGATCTCCCCCGGGAAATAGAAGTGAATGTGGGGAGCGGTTCATACAGTAATCCCGATCCCTACACTTCATATTCAAGTTCCCATAAGTTTTATCTGACTTCGGAGATGGAGACCTATTCATTTGAGTTTACTATGCTCCATCCGGATCATGAAGAAGCCCGTTTTGAGCTGAATCTGGGATTGTCTGACAGTGATGTGATTCTTGACAATATCCGGATAATTCAAATAACCAGGATTTGTGATGATTTTGATTTCCCACGGGATTCGGGGAATTGGTACGGTAATGGACCGAATTGCTTCTGGTATGAGTTGATAATGAAAGATTGTGCGTTGAGGGCGATGGATATTCAGGATAATGATGGAATGCTCATGCTCGGAAATGGTTTCGATGCATCCGCTGCAAGGAGAGTGAACATCAATTTTGATTATTATGCCTGGGGATATAAGGATGCCATTGCATATTATTGGGATTTACAATGGACAGCAGATGGAGGAGTCACCTGGAGCACAATCTTTAATTGGGCAGATAAAGAACTTCGCGGTGTCCTTGTAAATGAGTCAATTGTTCTTACTTCCCCGGATGTACCTTTTACGGATAATTGTAGTCTTAGATTCAGATCAAGAGGAAAAAATAAGAATGATGATGTCTTTGTAGACGCGTGTGAGATTTCTGTTTACCAATAGATATATTTCGTCTTCTTTGTGGCTAAGACTTCCTGATATTTTACCTTGTTTTTTTACCTAAGGATGCGCCGTAAATTCATAGGCAATTTACGGCGTTTTTTTTATTTGTCTATTTTAGAAATTGACCGTCCTTATAATTTCCCTTACGGGTGTATGCCCTACAGGTTTTAAAGGTTCATACCCCCGTAATGACTGGAAATGAAAAACATTAAACAGTTGAGTATTATGGAATTTAAATTCCAAAAATGTTTTACCTTGGTCTCTGAATTGATTATAATTAATATGATTATGGGATTATACATAAAATCAAATATAATCTATACAAATGAACTTTCTGAACTGCAAAGCCAAATAGTAGAGAATAAACGGCAAATAGATAAACTTTCGGAAGAGCTTGCTGAATATAAGAAATATCTCACTATTAATCCTAAAACAGGTCTTCCGAATCATAAGATATTTGTAAAAGATCTGGAAAAGCTTATTATTACGAGGAATAATAACGGAAAATCACCTTTTGCCCTCATTTTTATCGACCTCTATAAAAGTATGACAAAGATTGAATATAGCCTCGATTCCTGCCTTTCCGATGCTATCATCTCAAAGGTCTGTCTGGAAGTAAAAGAAGTATTGGAGGATATACATAATCAGCCGATGAAACCCTCTGAGAGAGACAAAATGATTTCCCGGGGCCCTTTAGAGGGTATTGAATATGACATATATCATTCAGAGCGGAATGAAGAACTAATGATTATTATACGGAATATAAATGATAGAGAGAAATGTGTACACATCGCCAAAACCATTTATAGTAAAATAACAGAACCAAAGCAGCTTGAATTTAATAACGATATTATACACCTTGTCTGTCATATGGCCGCCGCGTTTTACCCGGAAGATGGGACTATTAAAGAAGAACTCTTAAGCAACACCGATATTGCATTACGGCATGTCATAGAGCAGAATAAAAGACTGCTTTTATATTCAAAACATCTTGGTGAGAAAGTCCGTGAAAAAAAGACCCTGGAGACAGA
>JAFGRV010000393.1 GCA_016934975.1 Spirochaetales bacterium
AGTGTTTTGACCACTATATTTTAAATCAATTCTTAGATATTACCAGTTATCTATTATTGAATAAAATCGTCAAAACACGCAAGCTTTGACCATATTTTTAATGAATATGAGAATTTTATAAACCAATTATAGATAAAAAATCTATCGGTCAAAGCAATAGTATAGCACAAAAATTGTGCTAATTTAAGAGGGGTTATCTATCTTGAGCAATTAATAATATGGAATTTTGACAGGATTTACGGGATATACAGGATTGGATATACTCAAATTTTATCCTGAAATTCCATTAAAATAGTAAATAATTCGGGCAAATACCCACTACAAATAGTTTTTTTTCGCTATTTTCGACAAATTCAGGATTTTCGTATAACTTATTATCCGATTAATTTTGTTTATACTGACACAGAGGGCAAAGGCGGTTGAGGGAAAAATGTTAAAATAGGAAATTTCACGAAAGTGGTAAATTTTGGGAAATTTCCTATTTTTTTATTGTAGACCTTTTTGCCTTTGTGATGTACAATAAATTCAAATAATTGGGAATTAACAATTTTTTTCAGTACTTTCTGAGTGGAGAATTATAAGTATAGCTATCGATTGTAAAGGAGAATAAAAAATGGCAAAAAAAATATGCGTTTTATTATTAGTAGTATCGGTATTTTTAATACCGTTTTTTTTCGGATGTGAGGTGCCTGAGTCATCTTCTATCGATGAACACGATCCTGATTTGGATCAACCAATAGAGGATGAACCTGAAATCGACTTTGAAGAAATATTTGTCATAGATGCCCCGGACACTTCTCTTTGTTCGGTAAGGGGAAATCTTTTAACAGACAGGCCTCTGTTTTCATGGGCATCCGTTTCCGGTGCAACCTCATATACTCTGTACGTTATCGATGTTGATAACCAATCGATTGTATTAAAGGAAATGAATCTAATGGAAGATGATATCGCGTATGAACCGCGAAATCCGCTTCCTATGAATATACCCTTAAGGTGGAAAATGAAAGGCGAGAATCCCGATGGCACCGGGCCTTATTCAACACCGGTTGATTTTATGATTACCAGTAATGAAGAAGCCTATTCGGTAACAGGGAATCCCCCGCTTTTCCGGTGGCCGGCCGTTAACCAGTCGGGATATTGGCTGTTAGTCGGTGATTCCCGTGATCTCGGGAGCAGTACCTGGATAATCGATGAAAGGGAACTTACCTCAAATAGTTATCAATCAAATATAACCTTTCCTTCCGGAAGCACATTTTACTGGAAAGTAAAATTCAAGGTAGGCGCGTTCGAGGATTGGTATTGGTCTGCCATACGGTCATTCACCATTCCCGGGGCCCCAAGTGCCCCTTCGCGAAGGGAGCTTGCCGAATATTATGCGCCGGTTATCTTCCAGGATGTCGATACCGAGGGAAAATGCGATCATGCTGATAATGGCAGATCTGATTATATCACAAAAATCAATTTTGATGGGGATTGGCTTGCCCGCAACAACTGGGAGAATGAACCGGATTATCCGTTAAAAGCGTATGTGTATTACTCTGTAGTCGAAAGTAACCTTCGGTATTATATTACCTATGCCATTTTTCATCCAAGGGATTTTAAAAATTCATGGGAGCCGGAAACAGAGCATGAAAACGATATGGAAGGGTTATGGATGACGGTGTATAAAGACGGAACCTGGTACGGGAGTCTTGAGGCCATGGTGACGGTGGCGCATCTTGATTTTTACCAGTATAGCAACTATGAAGTCGGGGAACGTGAAAGTAAAGATGGCCCGATTACATTAACAAATGGCAAGCCCACTATATATATCCAGTGCCGGGGCCATGGGATAAAAGGTAAAGGGTCTTCCAGTTTTGGGGGTGATGACGGAGTTGTTTACAAGTATTCCGGTACTGCCCAGCAACCCAATAGCCCGACATCCCATTTGAATTATTCCACCGCGTGCACGTACGATCTTGTCCATATAGACGAATTATGGGAACGCAGACCAGGCGGTCCATTTTACGCATCAGGAACCCTTTATCATTCACTTACCAGTTTTCTTGGTGATAGCCGCGTCGAGGGTTGCGGCTGTTCCTTGAAAAGTAATTCACCTCACCCGCCATGGGGATGGGATGATTGGAACGATGGAGATGAGATTCAGGCGGGAAAACATTTTACCGATCCTTCATACTACTTTGATTATACACTGGCCTTAGAAAAGATACCGGGTCATTTAAGCCCCCGTGATGAGACATATTTTTATAATCCGTATTCCAGGCCGTAATTTAAAAGTCAAAAGAATTAACCAGGGGTTGGTCCGAAAATTACGTTTCACTTCACCTATTGACCACCCCCCCCTCTGTGTCAGTATTGTTTTCATGCCTTGTATGGGCACTTGCAGGGGGGGGCCTGTAAAACTATACTGTTTTATCTTTTTATGATTTATTCCTTTGTATGCTTGGATGAAATCTGTGAGATTGAAAGAAAAAGTATCAGAGTTCAATAGAGTTTTGTTGTTAATAATTTTTTAACGAAAAGGAATTAATTATGCACAAACAAAAGTTTTACCCCGGAAAATAGCGGTAAATATGCAATACGGTAATGCATTTTATACTACTATTTATTTTTAATGATAATTTTACAGAATTTTGGTTAGAAATGTGAGGTATAGAGTTCCATAACCTGGGAATCGGTGAGGGCAGTATCGAATATCATAACTTCGTCGATTACCCCGTGGGCAGGGAATGGGTAATCATGGTTGTTAGGTGCTCCTGTTCCTGTCCGTCAGGGTGTGTTTCCCAAAGGTTGTACTTTTTGTGAAGGTGTGAAGTTGCACTGGCCCCTCAATTTTTCGTTTACATAGATTTTTGTGATTCCGGCGGGCTGGTTAACGACATCGGTGATATGGTAAAACTTCCCCGGAAGATACTCTCTGTTGTCCCTGTTATAACTTCCCACGGAAGCCGCAACCCCGCCTTCGACATATTGGTTCAGAATAAATGCCTTGTCCGCAGAATAGGAAAGTCCGATATGATACCCTTGCTTCATCATGATACCGTGTGAAGGGAACCTGACCTTTCCGTCGGTGACAGGCAGAGACAGTGGTTTGTACCAGGCCGAGATTGTGTAACTTCCTTCCACTATATATTTAAGCGCTGGTGAGATGTCTAACTCAACATAATCGTATCTTCTGTCCGTTTCTATATATTCCGTAAAGCACAGGAAGGTTTGTGAGATATCCGGTTTCCGTGAACCGGAAAAAACAGAATCATGGTCCAGTACGCGGATATTGGTTATTGTAAGGTCTTTCCCCGATTCCGGTGCTGACTCAAATAGCTGGATATTATACGCATACGCCATCCGGAAAACTCCCGGTATGGGAGCGGTAACGACTTTATCCCGGATCCTCAGGTTTTCAAAAACGACATCCTCCACAGGATGGTCACTGTCGCAGCCTGTCAGTTTTATCCGGGGGCCGAATAAGTGATATTGCAGAAAAGGACCCCCCGGACCGGAAGAAACAATCCCGGACAAAAAATGCTGTACTATTGATTAGGTCGATGCCATTACTGTTAATTCTCCGGCTGATTGTTTTAACATTTGATATCAACCCCTTTGTACACTGGTATAAGGCATAATTGAAAAATGGGGAATCTTTTACGATTATGCCTTTGATGAGGATATTACTGCAATCCTGAAATCATACGGTTATATTCAGAATATCATCCTTTTATAATAAGTATATAAAAATAAGGGAGATAATCAACAAGCGGAAACAAGTACTTTTCCATTTTACAGCACAAATAATCTGTTATAAAAAAAGGGATTTGCTTCTTGTTTTACTCAATGCTTTATAGAAGTGTTTCAGAAATTTCCACCAACTTATATGGATTTAAATGGATCGGATTTACAATTACCATCTTTACTCTTGACTCATATGGTATAACTGTTATACTTAATTATATGAAGAAAGCAAATAATAAGCCAACGCCGGAAGAAATTGCCAATATGGCAAATGATGGAAAAGATATATCGAAATATTTTACCAATAAAGGCACAATGAAACAGCCTATCCGGAGAGTTAATGTCGATTTTACGGAAGAAATGCTGCATGAGCTTGATCAGATTGCATCAGAATTAAATGTAAGTCGGCAGGCGGTAATAAAAATGTATTTGCAACAGGCATTAGATCAACATTATTTAGCGACAAACAAAGTAAGCTAATCGGATTTTTCACGACTCTTTGTAAAATTTTGACAGGATGGACAGTATTAACCGGATAATGGACTTTTAAAATATACCGGACATACACCCGCAAATAAATATTACGATTATATGAAAAGCAAAGAGTTGGAATCAAAAAAAGATGGATGGAAAATATCTACCCTTTCGACAGAAACTGAAACTGTATTACAAGAACATAAATAGAAGACCTAACGGCGTGTAACAGGTGGTCAGCGTTCCAATTCGCTTAGCTCCGGACCTTGTACCGGATTTTACTTGTCACGATTTTTGCTACAGACGGTGGTTGAATCTCTTTAATAAGAATTTCACCACGGAAAGATACGGAAGAACACGGAATTGAATATAAGTGAATTGGATTGTAATAGTCTCATTTTTCTTCGGGAATTGAAAGAATACAGCGTAAGAGTCAATTTATATCATTTCTTGCTTGTGTCGCTTCTATCTGCGGTCAGATTAAGAGGCAGCAGTTCGATATTATTCTGTCCACAGCTCTCGCTTCTCTATGGACTGCGCACCATCCTGAGCGTGTTCAAAGAGGAGGTTTTGTTGTTTAATTTTTACAGGCGGAATAGTTCCAAAGATTCAATACTACTGCTTATATTCACTCCCAAGAATAAATATAAGGAACCCGGGAAAACAGGAAAATATAAAAAGAATTGCTGTAGAATACATATTTTCCTGGATTCATGGTATCTAACCTGCTTACTCCCCCCCCTCTCGAAATAACCCCACTTTCTCAAATTTTTTCTGTATCCATTCCCCCATTTATTGCTTTTATTAATATAATGCGGTAAAAATACCAAGAGGCAAAAAACGAAATGAAACGATTATTTTTTTATATGACAGCAATTATTACTCTCCTTTCCATCCTCCTCATTTTCCACGGATGCACCGCAAAAAATGAGGGTGCCGGAAATCCCGGAAATGGCCGCAACCGGGAAAACAGTTCCAATTCCCGTCAAAATGGCGGGAATAAACAGCCCCCGGTAATTGAGGTATCCCGTACGGATATTGTCCAGGTCCTGGAAGAAACCGGAGAAATCGCCCCGGAGAAACGGGCAGTGGTAAAATCGAGGATAAGCGGGAGGGTCTCGGAGATCCTTGTGGACGAGGGAGACTTTATCAGTAAAGGCGGCGTTATCGCGAGAATCGAACCGGACCTCGAGCAGGCAAAGGTGATCACCTCCCTGGTGAACAGTCTCAAGGAAAAAGAGATCAATCTGAGTAATATCAGGGATGAATATGAACAAAAAAAGGAACTCTTCGATAAAGGCTTTATTTCCAGGAGCGAATTTCAGAAGGCGGCAGATGCCCTGGAAATCGCGGAAATGGATTATAATGCCCGCCTGGAAGAGTATACTCTCTTTAAAAGCGAATTGGGCTCGGAAAAAAACATCGCCGTGGAAAAACTCACCATCATATCGCCTCTGGCCGGGATTGTTTTGCAGAAAATGGTGGAAGAAGGAGAGCTTGTCTCCGGGGAGTCTTCTTCCAGGAGCGGAACCGAGTTATTTCTTATTGCCGATCTCACCAAACTTGTGATCCTCGTTAATATCAACGAGGTTGATATCTATAAAATCGAAGAGGGAAATAAGGTTGATATTCTCATCGCGGCGAATCCTAAAGGAAACTATACCGGTGTCGTATTACGAATTTCTCCCTATACTATAGAAGAAAGAGGAATAAAAGTCTTTCAAACGGAAATTATGCTGGATCAGAACGACCCGAAATTAAGGCCGGGGATGAGCGCCGTGGTCAATATTACCATCAATGCAAAGGAGAATGTGATCGCCATTCCGGTGAACGCCCTTTTTATCGAAGAAAATAAGGAATATGTGATCATTCCCACGGAAAAAAACGGATTTGCCAAGGTCTTCGTCAAACGGGGCATAAACGATGACAGGAATGTGGAGATTCTGGAAGGATTGTCAGAGGGAGATAAAATATACAGAGATATCCCGTTCGAGCTTTTGGGGAAAGACGGAAGTTCAATCCCTGCATATAATATGAGAAAAAAATTATAGGCTGATAA
>JAFGRV010000394.1 GCA_016934975.1 Spirochaetales bacterium
TCTAATGCTTCTTTGCCATTAGTTCCAAAATATACATTGTACATTCCTTCCAATTCTTTTTTTAGATTCGCTACTAATTGTAGCCGCCCGTATTAAAAGAAAATAATTACCTCAAAAGTCCCGATTTATTGTATTCTGACTATAAAATAAAAGGAGAAAAGAAAGCGGGATAAAAGCCATTTGTTCACAGCAACTCTCACCCCGCCCAAAAAAGTAAAATTATTATACTAGATAAAGAAATAGAAATCTATAGCTTTGACTCACTTTTTAAGGCTTGGGAAACAATCGAAGAGCTGCAAACCTGCCCTGCCTGTAGGAAAATAAATTTTCTAAAACGGTTCTCGAATTATAAGAAATACTATTATCATGTACAAATTCGAATACTGGTAGTAAAATGCCATAATTGCGGTACTCACCATGCAATTATCCCCTCCTTCTCCCTCCCGGGGACCTCCTTGGGGGCAAAGGAAGTAGAAACCTTTCATGAGAAACGCGCAAGCGGTTTTTCCCGGAATAAAGCCGGAGAAGAACTTTTAAAAAAAAGGTGTAAGTAAAAAACACCTGAAGCACATAGAAAAATGGATCAGCCGGGGTGTCAGGCAGATGAAAGCCTTGTTTCCTGACCGAATAGATAATACTCTGCCACTCTATACATGGATATTACAATTTCTGTCTTTAACAGATTTGAGAAACTTCATTCGGAAAATGAACCAGACCTGTTTGTCCCACGGCTTTAACGCAGTCTTCTGCTCCCGGGCTAATATCATCCTGTTCAGAAAAAATAAAGCGGCAGAGGATTCTTCAAATGATATGGACTCTCCCGCCAGGCTTAATATTGGGATAGATTCCTCTTAAACTTAATATTTAGGAGGTTAACTATGACTTTATCAGAAAGAGAACGGAAACGTATGGAGATTCAGGAATTTCGGCTGTCAGTAATAGCCGAGTTGGGCAACCCATATCTTGAACCTGGAGAAATTAACCGGTTAATACGGGAAAAAGCAAACAGAAGTTATAATATCCCATATTCCACACGAACCCGTATAGGCCGGTCCTGTATTAAAAAGTGGTATCTTAAATTTAAAAAATACGGCAAAGAGGGATTACTTCAAAAAACAAGAACCGATTTCGGAATATGCAGATCATTAACAGCAGAGGAACAGGATATTTTGTTGAACCGCCTTGAAGGGAAACCGGAATTGAATGCAACTACTGTTGTTAATGAATTAATCAAAGAGGGAAAGCTTTCCGGACAAATACCCTCATCGACTCTTTCCCGCCTGGTGCTATCAGCAAGGCTTGGCAAAAAACAGAGACGCCGGAAAATTGCAGAAGAGAAAAACTTAAAATTTGATTTCTTTTATCCACTTGAATGTATCCAGGCAGATTGTATGCATGGTTTTCATATCCCGGACGAAAAAGGAAAAATGCGTAAAGCCATTCTACTTGCTTTTATCGATGATGCGACACGCCGAATTTTATATGCTATGTGGGTAAAGCGGGAAGTATCGACGGAATTTGAAAAAGGAATTAAACATATTCTTAAAGCCCATGGACGAATCGGCGCTCTTTATGTAGACAACGGATCAACCTTTGTTTCCCGGCAGACAAAGCGTATACTGGATATTTTACAAATTCCATTATTCCATTCCACACCCCGCAGACCCCAGGGCCGGGGGAAAATCGAGAGGTATTTTCGTACTTTTCGTGAACAATTTTTACGGCCATTGGATCAAAAATCCATTAAAAGCTTTGAAGACCTGAATATGCGCACCCGTAGCTGGATAGAAACAGAATACCATAGAAGTCCTCACAAAGGTTTGGGTGGTAAAACGCCATTAGATATGTGGCTGGAAAAATCAAAATATATTATCACCCTCGATCCAACCATTGATCTGGACTTTACTTTTCTTCACGAAATTAAACGGAAAGTCTACAAGGATAACACTTTTACTTTGCATGGAATACTATATGAAGTCCCTGTTACTCTTGCCGGAGCGACGGTAAAGCTTCTTTACGATCCCTTTTTGCCGGTCTTAAGACCCCTGGTTTACTTTGAGGGAATGCTCCAGGGAGATGCCCGGGTTGTCGATTCTTATGCTAACACAAAAGTCAGGCGGAACAAAGTCACTCGTAACGATTGTACTCCCGCCTGTTCTCCGGTCAATTCAGAAGAAAACACCAAGGGAAATATATCTGTCAAATCCTCGCTGGCAGCTTCTAAAAGTCTCACAAATGATATGGAGGAAAAATAATGTTTAAAGAAATGCTCAGTTACTTCAATCTTTCACAACTGCCTTTTTCAAAAGAAATTAAAACCAGCCAATTACATCAGCTTCCCACTGTTGAGAAAGCTTTATCATCTGCCAGATTACTGGTTGAAACAAAGGGGATTGGTATTATGACCGGGAAATCCGGCTCAGGCAAAAGCTGTATTTTGAGGCTTTTAAAGGAGCATTTAAATCCGGCACTTTACAAGGTTATTTATATTTGCCATTCATCCATCGGGGTTTATGAATTCTATACCCATCTTGCTGCCGCCCTTGGAATTCCACCACGGGGCAGAAGATCCACTATGTTCCGGGATATTAAAGAACGCATTCTGTTTTTAAATAATTCTCAAAAAGCACACCCAATTCTCCTTCTGGATGAAGCTCATCTGTTAAATTATGATATCCTGCAAGAGATCCGGCTGTTAACCAATTTTGAGATCGATTCTATGAATGCTTTGACTGTTTGCTTATGCGGCCAGGAACCTCTGATCCAAAAGTTTGGGCTTTCTATTTTGGAGTCCCTGGCGAATTCTATTACCATTACTATTCATATAGAGAATCTCCCCCGGGAAGAGACTTATTCTTTCATCGAAAAAAGGATAAATGATTGCGGCAATTCATCACCTCTTTACACCAGGGGAGCTCTGTCTCTTATTCATCAGTCTTCTGCCGGTATTTTTCGCAGCATTGGTTTCATCGCCCAGGCAGCCCTCTACAAGGCCTTTCTGTCGAAAGCAGGACAGGTTGAAGCCGAACATGTGAAAGCGGTCATCGAAAGGTAGCTATGAAAAAAAAGAAGACATCGAAATACTGCCTGGTATGTCGAAATTTACTCTTTTCTTTGGCCCAGGATATTGGTCCTTATACTCTTGATATGGTAAGAGGTTTATATTATTCAGGTGTTTCTGTATATGATTCCCATAAAATTGAATTTCTTATTTTTTCTAATATTTTTAGATATTCTGAAATTGAAAGAGCGGCTGCTTTAACCTTGAAAATTTCACAGCATTCTGTTTCTATATTTGAATCTATCCTGGTAAATTTGTAAAAATCGATTTTGTTATTATTGAGTTTGACTCTCTCATTTATGTGAGAGAGTCTTTTTTATTGTAAAATAGGATAATTTTAAGCGGGATTTTCA
>JAFGRV010000042.1 GCA_016934975.1 Spirochaetales bacterium
AAGCTATCCGGAAGATGAAAGATTATTTGAAATTATTAATAAAATTATGGAGGAAGATTACACTTCACTCATTGAATGGATTGTAAAATACAGGTTTCAAAATTATAGCTGCGATCTGTATTCACGTTTTATTACGGATTTTATCAGCCTGAAAACTTCCCTTTCCCTTATTTTAAAAAAATTAAAAAAACTACTTAAATGGAGTAAACTGGAAGAGGCCCGCAGTTTATATAACACAGAAATATATGACACTATCGGATCATTTCGAAAAAAATATTTATTTCTGGAAAAATCCACTCCACCATTATTCGAAATAGTAAATACTATCAATAAAATGAAGAATATAGGTTCTGAAACGGATTTAATACAAATTAAGGAATTACTTCAAAAATTTGAAAAAGAAATAGAAACGCCGGATATAAGCAGCTCCTTTCAGGAAAAAGATGAATTCGAGAAAAACCTGACAAATCATCTATTTCTTCTGAAAGAACTTATAGACATATTAACAACAGAACATGATAAAAGGATAATAAATACAAGAGACAATTTTACTCACTTTATAAACTCTCATCGTATCCAGACAGAAAAAATAAATACCGAGATTCAACGAGCGGCAGAACAGATACAGCAGCTTAAGCAGGAAGCTTCAATCCCTGAAAGTGATAAAAAAAGCCTGTTAATTGCTTTTAAGAAAAAACATAATGAATTGACACGTATCCTGAAAAACGAAAATGACAGGATGATTACATTAAAAACGATTTCCGATAATGTCCTGAAAGGATTTATCTATCTGCGGGATCTTATTAAATCTTTAGAAGATCAGGCTGACCAATTCAAAAGACGTGAAAAATATGTAGAAACCTTATCGCAAATCGGAAAAAATATACCGGTTGTAAAAGACACATTAGAGACTCTCTCTTCTTCATTTAAAAACAATTTTAAAGACATAAAAACGAATTTTCTCGTTTCTGATCCGGGACTTCAAAAAAAAATATTAGAAGCAATTGAAAGCCAGGAAGTCACTAATAGAATCGTTTTTTCCGATCCTGATAAAACCACCGAAGAGTTACAGATTAGTTTTCCCGGGGAAGATACGGATACGGAAATTTTAAATCCGGAAGAAATTACAATGATAGACCTGGATAATTTCAAAACATTAAGAAAATAATAAATGTTGTGGAATTTATTGATAACACTTAGTTAATGCTATATATTCTATTATAGAATTTTCGTTTTAAATTTCTTGAAAAACGTTATGGAATAAGGAATCCGATTATGAAAAAATTCTTTGCATTAGTTTTTTTATGCATTTCTTTTATAGCGATGGCAGATGAAATCGAACTCATATATTGTGAGGGAACTGTTCAGCAAAAACAGGGGAATTCCTGGGTTACGTTGATATCAGGTGATACTGTAGATAAAAATGCCGTTATACGAGTAGAGCAGGATTCCCTGGCAGAGTTCGAGGGAACCATTGATGATCACATTATCAATTTTTCAATTATCGATGAAGGAACTTATAATATCAGCAATTTAGTGGCTTCATCCGGGGGTATGGACGATTCCGGTTTTCTTGCACTGTTAGGCAGCAAAGTGGATTATTTACTCAGCACTTCCAATGCTACCCGGGAGTCACACCTGGGTGTCCGGGGAGATGTCATCGGAGAAGGTGATACTGTAGATGAAATACAATGGGAGAGTACGGAAAAATATCTTATAGACGGAATTCTGGAATTAGAGAAAGGTGAAATAGATACTGCCCTTGATTATTTTGAGAAATCATTAAACAATGCAGTTCAGAAAGAAAAACCGGAAATCTACTATTACATGGGACTTTCGTATTACCGCATCGGATTAAAAACAAAGGCACTTAAAATATTAAGAGATTCCCCGCCACAGGATACTGAATATTTTTATAACGATTATGTCATGCTTTGCGGTTCTCTTTATATTTATTCGGCAAATTATAATGAAGCGATTCGAATTCTATCCACTGTAAAGGAAAATGATCTTAAAGATAGTGATAAACAAATTCTCTACTATATACGTGGGATTAGTTTTCTGAAAATAACGAAACACGCAGAAGCAATAGAAAATTTTAAGAAAGCTGTGGACATTGATCCCGAGAGTACAACAGGTAAAAATGCAAAGGATTATCTGGACAAATTATAGAAAGAAAACCTTATTTTCGATCCAGAAGGTTTAAGAATTCCTGTCGTGTGGGAGCATCATTATGGAAACTCCCCAGCACGGAAGAAGTTACCATAGAAGAGTTCTGTTTCTCCACCCCTCTCATCATCATACAAAGGTGTTTGCAATTCATAACAACTCCTACCCCTTCCGCATCAATTTCGGACAAAATGGCATGGGCAATCTGAGCGGTAAGGCGTTCCTGAATCTGAAGTCTCCGGGCAAATGCATCGACAATCCGTGCAAGTTTACTCACACCAAGTACTTGTGTCCGGGCAATATAACCGATATGACAGGTACCGAAAAAAGGAAGCATATGATGCTCGCAAAGACTATACACCTCAATATCTTTGACAATTATCATATTATTGGCCTGAGATCCGAATTTTGCATTATTAATGAGGTGATTAACATCCGTACGGTAGCCACTGGAAAGGAATTCATACGAGTCGGCTACACGTTTTGGTGTCATGAGAAGACCTTCACGTGTCGGATCTTCACCGATCTCGATGAGTAGTTGCCGTATAAGATCTTCAACTTTTTTCTTATCCATTTTTTATTCCTTTCTTGATTTTATTGGTTATTCGATGTGCAGGTTTCATCTGTACATCTTTCATACGAATGACAATTGTCTCTACCTTTTCCCCGGTATCCGGAATCATAAGATCGGGAGCTATTTCAAGGAGAGGAATGGAGATAAATGGCCTTGTGTAAATATCAGGATCAGGGATAGTAAGGTCATCCGTATTTATAATCTCTTTCCCGTAAAGCAGGATATCCAAATCGATGGGCCGGGAGGCATATGGATCCTTGCTCCGGCTTCGACCGAGAGTAGATTCGATTTCTCGCAAAACATAAAACTTTAAATCATATGCCGGGAGTGAAGTGCTTATTTTCCACACACCATTACAATAATCGGCTTGATCCTTATTATTAAGGGCCTTTGTATAATAAAAGGTTGATGTTGAGCATATCTCTGTCTCTTTTTTAAGCAGACCTAGTGCGGAAGGTATATTTTTCTCCGGATTTATATTCGAACCAACTCCTATATAGACTTCAGGCATCAGATCATATCCCTGGTCCGGGTAATTTCTACCCTCACGGTCCTCGCATATGTAAGGGCGAGAGGTTTATCAACCTTCACAATCACCTTTTCTATCAGGGGAATCTCAAGACAGATTCTTGCGATATGATCGGCGAGGCGTTCAATGAGATAATACGATGAATTTCTGACCATTGCGACAATTGTCGTTTTTAATTTTTTGTAATCGACAGTGTCTTTTATATTATCAGTTTGGCAGGCTTTTGACAGGTCTGCGAAAATCGTAATATTAATGACAATATCCTGCTGATTCAGGCGTTCATCTTCATTTATTCCGATAATACACGAAAGTTTCAGGTCTTCTATATAAATCCTGTCCAGGTGTTTGTGTTCATGATCCATAGGTACAACCTTTAAGATGCCGGCCGCCATCAACATAAATAACCTGGCCTGTTATAAATTCTGCTTTCAGCAAAAACATGACGGTGTCTGTGATTTCCGGCAAGGTTCCATATGAGTGGAGAGGATTTGAATGTTTCAGGTTTTCAAGAAAATCAATATCTTTGCCCGGAGGTGGAAGGATGAGACCCGGAGCCACTCCATTCACTGCTACCTGCGGCGCAAATTCGATCGCCATGAGCCTTGTCAGATCATAGAGCATCCGCTTACTTAAATGGTATGATGCATGATGACAATCATAATCGGTAATTCTCGTATCGAGAAAATTAATAATCTTTCCTTTTCTTTTTTGGGCTGCAAAACTTCGACTGAGTAGGAGGGGCGCAAGAGCATTCACATTGATATTTTCGTAAAGTGCTTCGGGAGTAAAGGAAGTAAGATTGTCTGTTGGGAAAATTGATGCATTATTGATTAAGATATCAATGGGACCGGATAATTCCACTGCTTTTTGAAAAAGTGCTGATGCTTGTTCCGGATCAGCCAGATCTGCCTGAATGAGCCAGGTTCTGATTTGGGCTGATGCGACACTCTTTTGAAGTTCCCTTGCTGCTTTTTCGGATTTATTATAATGAAGTATAATATCAATTCCTGATTCTGCAAAACGACAGGCTATTTCACGTCCGATTCGCTTTGCAGCGCCGGTTATTAAAGCCTTCTTTTTTATCATAACGCGGATTCCCTCGCTGGAATGACCAAAGATGGAATCCGCGTTTTTGTTGAATTATTACTTTTTAGGTTTCCTGTGCACATCTCACTTCTATTTACTCAACCGGTGAGAAATCATCTTTACTCGCGCCACATTCGGGACAAACCCAATCATCAGGTATATCTTCGAAAGCTGTTCCCGGAGCAATATCATTATCCGGATCACCTGTTGCAGGATCGTATATATACCCGCAAATATCACATCTGTATTTCTTCATAATTTCCTCCTCACACTTTATTGTGTACACTTTAATGATAGTTTTTCGGCTAATTCAGCCCCACGATTATAACATTCTATAAGCACTTCCCCTGTCGGGACATACTTCGCTTTTATTCCGGGATTGGTAAGTTCAACATTCATCTCTTTAAGAAATTCCTCTGCCTGTGTTATCGATTCACCACTCCATCCATATGCTCCAAAAGCAAATCCGATTAAATTCTTCGGTTTTAATCCTTTCATGTAAAAAAACAGATCCGCCACAGTCGGATAGAGGTTGTTGTTCATCGTGGGTGAACCTATAATAAGTGCACCGGCAGTGAGAAGTTCTGTCATGACATCGCTCCGGTGAAAACTGCTTAATGGGAGAAGTTTCACCTCCATTCCTTTGCTCATTATTCCATCGGCGATTGAACGGGCCATAAGGTCTGTACTTTTCCACATTGTATCATAGGAGATGATAACTTTTTCCCGGGGCTTTTGTTCCGCCCACTCGACATACTTTGATACAATCTGTAAGGGATTTTTTCTCCAAACCGGACCATGGTCAGGTGCAATAATATCAAATTCAAGCCCCATATCTTTGATTTTTTGAACCAATTTTGCAATGAGATGAGAATAAGGTAATAAAATATTTGCATAATACTTTTCACTCTCATATTCTATAATATCAGCGGGTATTTCATCTGCAAAACGTTTACTTGTGGCACAATGCATTCCAAAAGCATCCTGAGAAAAAAGAAATTTCTGCTGTGGTATATAGGATATCATACTATCCGGCCAATGAAGCATTTTTGTTTCCAGAAAGGTTATTGACATATTTCCAAGATCAAGAACTTCACCATTCTGTACCGCTTTAATGGCGGCAATCTCTTTGTCTTCTGCAAAATGCGCAGAGAGTGTCTTTACACCCATCGCAGACGCAAAGGTAGCTTCGGGCTTCACTATCCTCATCACTTCTGCAAGGCATCCGGAATGATCCATTTCCGAATGATTCGAGATAATATAATTGATATCCTCCGGATTAATGAGAGAGGAAATGCGGGCGATTAATTCATCCTTATAAGGGGCTTTTACAGTATCAACGAGAGTTATTTTATCTGCAAGGATCAAATAAGCATTATATGTGGAACCCCGGCTGGTAGAATACCCATGAAAATCCCGTAAAGACCAGTCAATCGCTCCTACCCAGTAGATAGTATCTGTAATTTTAACTGCTTTAAATGGTTCATTCATTACCTACTCCTTATTTCAGTAATTCAGGTTGTCCACAAACCCCACTTATATAAAAATTGTTCTGCAACCACTCTATAAATACCCCCATATTTAGTAAAATGAGGAAATTGTACAACCTTATTTAACCTTTGTACTCAAAGGAGGTTGCAGGACAACCTCAATTAAGATCTTTCTTATCCGTTATGTAATGGGCTTAATATATAAAGGAAAAAGATAAAATGCAAGCACGTTAGTATATTTTTTATGGTTTTATACTTGAATACGTAACTTCTTACAAAAATCCGATAATTTTTATAGTTTTTTTGACAGGGTCTCTCCTCTCATAAGCAAGCCTCTGTCCCCGGATGAACGGACACTGGCATGGGTCTTTTACCTTTTAAAGCAATTTACCAGCTCCACTCTATTCTGCACTTCACATTTCATAAATATACTACGAATATGTTTTTTAACAGTATGGGGGCTTAAAAATAAGTTGTCTGCTATCTCTTTATTTTGCAGGCCTTTTAATATTTCCCGTACTATTATTTTTTCCCTGGGAGATATCCGGTACATTATACATTTTTTTTCAAAAATAAGAAAATCATCATCCCCTTCTTTTCTTAAAAATTCGGATATTTTAGTTTCCATTGTAAGTAAGCAGGTTTTCTTAAAAGACTCCCTGTTCGTTAAAAAAGATCTTACCTTGAGTACTAATTCCTCTACACAAAAGGGTATCCGGATAACATCAATCACTCCTTTATTCAAAATTTCAAGTCGTTCTTCCCGTGTCCATCTGTTGGTTAAAATAAAAACAGGTATATCTTTATATATGTTGTGACGTGACAGATTGCCATAAATCCATGCATTTTGTATTGCGTCTTCCATTGTATGTACTATAATAATATCAGGTTTGGGAATGACCATAAGTTTTTCCAAAGCAGAGACCTCATCGGCTGCACTAAAAATGTTAAAATCGTTCCTCATACAAAAATGTAAATAATGACGAAGCTTTTTATGTGCCTCTACAATAAATATGACGGGTTTTTCTTTATTATATTTTTCTTCATGCACGACTATTTTCCCCGGTAGAATCATAGGAATAGCAGTAAAAAAGACTTGTTCATCAATCTTCTGTGGTTTATCTCCCTGAGGGAAAATGAGAGTTACAATAAGACCTTTATCCGGCCTATTTTGTATATTTATTTCTCCATTTACGGAATCAATAATCTGTTTCACAATAAATAATCCGGTCCCCAGATTTCCTATTGTGCGTCTTTTTTCCCATTTCTCATAGCAGGGCATGTAGATAGTTCCTAAATCCTCTTTTGACATTCCCGGTCCGTCATCCTGAATCGTTATCATAATCCGGGAATTCTCCTCTTTAAGAAACACATCGATGTGACCATGTTCCTCGGTGAATTGAATCGAATTATCTAAAATATTATTAATTATCCTGATAAAGGCACCCGGATCCATATAAATAAAAAATAATCCCGCGGACGTATATTGCAGACAGATATTTTTTTTCAAGGCTATTCCCTGAAAGGATTTGATAACCCGGGACATCGCTACGGAAACATTTAGAATTTGATGATGCTGATACAAAAATGAGCCCCATTCTATTTTCTCCGCATCCAGGAGATTCGTCATATCTCCGGACATAATGTGCAGGATATATTGCAGATCTTTAATCTCAGGAGTCATTTTATTTTTAATAATTTTTATATACTGATGAAGAATCACATCAATTAATGTAAGATTTGTTTTTAATTCATGTGCAAGATGAAGATAAAAATTATTCTTTTTCACAAGTTCTCGCTTCAAATTATTTTTTTCCCGAGTCATCATGATATACCGTTGTGTGCACTCCTTAACCCGGAATCTTATTTGTTTATATTTTTTTAGCAAATACAATACTGAAGGTATGATTACAAAAGATATCATTCCTGCGGATATCATAATAATCCACCATAATGTCCCCGTTTTGGTAAGTATCATTATAATACCCTGTTCTTTCTACAACCCGGAACCAGTGAAAAGATCAAAATATTTTTAGAAGAAAAATAGTAT
>JAFGRV010000395.1 GCA_016934975.1 Spirochaetales bacterium
ACCAATGAACTGACTCATCAGGATATTGGCCAGATGGACATGTATGTCCGTATGTTCGACGATCTAAAACGTCAACCGGATGGATGACAATCCGACGATCGGAATAATTCTCTGCACCCATAAAGACGAGACTATGGTTAAATATTCAGTTTTAAAAGAAAGTGAACAACTCTTTGCTTCTAAATACCGCCTCGTGCTGCCGACTGAAGAAGAACTTGCATCTGAAATAGCGAGGGAAAAGCGTCTGTTTCTTGAAGGAAAGGAACAGGCTGATGAGTGAATGGTGTTTCAAAACCCTTAAAGAATTATGTGATTTTGAAAAAGGTATTACAGGAATAATGAAAGCAATTCCTGGTAAGTATCCATTAGTTACAACTGGTGCAGATAGAAAAACTTCAAACACTTTTCAGTTTGATGCAGAAGCAGTGTGTATCCCTACTATATCATCAGCTGGACATGGAAAAAAAAGTTTAAATTATATTCATTATCAGAAAGGAAAATCCGCTTTAGGTACTATATTAGTAGCTGTTATACCAAAAAATGAAAATGAATTAAACACACGGTATTTGCATTTATATCTCCAATTTTTCAAAGATACTTTACTTGTTCCTTTAATGAAAGGTACCGCTAATGTAAGTCTTCCAATACAATCGATTAAAGATTTAAAAATACCGGTTCCTCCAATAACTGAACAAAAAAAATTAATTGATCTGATAGAACGAATTGAAAATGAACATGAGGATATTGTTAATGAACATGCCAATCAACTTCTATTAATTTCAAAACTCCGCCAAACAGTGTTACAGGAAGCTATAGAAGGAAAACTTACAGCAAACTGGAGAAAAGCACATCCGGAATTGATTACCGGAGAAAACAGTGCGGAAAAATTGCTGGAACGAATAAAGGCTGAGAAGCAGAAACTGATTGCAGAGGGGAAGATTAAGAAGGACAAACCGCTTCCGCCAGTGACGGATGAGGAGAAGCCTTTTGAGCTGCCGGAAAGTTGGGTATGGTGTCGGCTGGGGGAGATTACTACTATTAAAGGAGGTAAAAGAGTTTCAAGGGGATATAGATTATTAGAATCACCTACACCATTTATTTATATTAGAGTGTCTGATATGAAAAATGGTACTATAGATGAATCGGATTTACGTTACATATCAACTAATATGAGAAAAAAAATTGAACGTTACATAATTACAAAGGATGATTTATATATGACAATTGTAGGCGCAACTATTGGCAAATGTGGGATTGTCCCTGAAAAATTTCATAATATGAATTTAACTGAAAACGCTGCAAGGATTATTTTATATAAATTGAGTAAAATATATCTTTATTATTTATTAAGTAGCTTATTTTGCCAAAAGCAATTTATTGAAAAAACAAAACAAGTTGGAGTACAGAAAATGGCATTATATCGATTTTCTGCAACATTAATACCTTTCCCCCCATTAGCTGAACAAAAACAAATTGCAGAGCATTTAATAAAATATATTCATAAAATAAAAACACTACATGACCAAGTTCAAGAACGAAAAGACTACACAGAACAACTCATGAAAACAGTCTTAAAAGAAGCATTTGAGGTTCCTACTCTACAAAAAGAAACCGTACAGTCAGAAAAAAAACCTCTCACTCCTTTCCAGCAAATGCAAATCATTGGTGCCCTCATCAAACAACTTGAAGCAAACAGCATGAGACAGGGGGAAATGGTTTTAGCAAAATACCTGTACTTACTCTCTTTTGTTTATGGAATCAAAACTGGGTTTTCCTTTAAAAAGTGGCATTTTGGCCCCTATGATCCGGTAATTAGGAAACTGACCGGAAACAGAACATATTTTAAAAAGCAGGGAACAGCAGGTTTTGAAACAATTGGATTGGTTAATGAGGGTGAACTGTTGAAATATTCTAATAAGCAGGTGTCTGCGGTTAATAAAAACGTTGGTAATTTGATTGACCTATTCAAAGGGTATTCTGCTTCTGAGCGGAACAATAAAATAGAGCTCATGGCATCTGTATTAAAGGTAGTTGAGGATAATGGGGTTCAGACTGTTGATGGAGTCTACCAGGGGTTAAAGGACTGGAAGACAGATAAACCGAAAACCGGTTATGCGAATAAGGCTAAGAAGTTTTCTCGGGAAAAGGTAGCCAAATGTTTGGAGTTTATGAAGAAGAAGGGGTGGGTTTAGGGGGAGTATATGTCCTATAGGATTCTTAAACATGATTTCACACAAGATGAATTGTGTCATTTCTGTAATTCAGGTAGGATTTTAAAAGAAGCATATTTTCTATTCGATGAATCAACTTCTGAGAAGAAAATATTAAGTCAATCCTGTGTGAGAAAAATTCAAAATGAAATAAATAATTGGAATGGCCCTTTTCCGGATTTTACAAAGGGTGTTATTCAAAATAAAGGCACAAATAGGACTTCTGACCAAGATGGAAAAATAGAAAGAAAAAGAATCGAGAATGATGATTTGATAGAATATTTTATTTACCGCCAGGAAAAATTAAAAGATTTTTTAGAGAGCATACAACGATATCAACGTAAAAACCTGGGAATTACAGCAAAACAGAAGGATGCAGTTATGAATACCTTTACAGAGCTCAATGAAAGGTGGCCTAAGCGGAAGAAAATTCCAAAGGTTGATTTTGTGGTTATTATTTAACAGGATAAAAAAATGGAACAAGAAAATAATCTAATAGAAATTGAACTTACAGAGGGCTGGATCGATGGAAAAAAACTCGAGCAGTGCCTAAATTCTACAATTATACCAAAAGAAGACTCAATAGGAATTATTATTCCGGATGGTTGTAACATAATGATAGATGCAGCAATCCGTTTACTTAGCTATGTTAATCAGTTAGATTATAAAAACATCCCGGTCTATTTGAATTTTCTTGGTGGCGCAGATGGTACATTAGGATATTTGAATAGAATCGGGTTCTTTGATCATCTACATGAAAATATTGAGGTTCTTCCAGAGAGACCTTCTATTTCAAGAGCAAAGATATATCATGGTAAAAATCCTGGTGTTTTTGAAATTGCTGCCATTGATCCCAAAGAAAAAGATAATGACCTGCCCTCAATATTAACTCATTATCCTGAATATAATGACTATAATGATGCAGAACTTATTCAAAAAATATTTTCTGAAGGATTATCAAAAGATGGAAAAGAAAAAGGATGTGGATTAAGAGCCTGTGCATCCCATGCATTAAAATTTAGCGCACATCTTGATTTACGTTTACCTCATGTAAATGTCAATCACTTTTCCCCACTGAGCTCTTATCAAATATAAATAACGTTTGTTTGCCGGGTATCTGAAATTTCCTCCAAATTGGATGTTAAAAGATTTATTAACTTGCGAAAAATAAATCTTTTTTCCTCCCGGTTTCAACTTTGACATCAATGTTAATGAATTAGCTCAAACTTATTCTGTTGGTTAAAAAATTTACTCCTCAGTCAGGCGCATTGTGATCCGACCCTCCGGTAATCCGAAAAAAGCGTAAATTGAAGAGTGCCATTAATGAGGAAATAAGGTTTGGGTTGATGGTTGTATTCGATTTAAATGTTAACGCAAAGACACACGAGGATATATTTTAAAAATCAACCTTTAGTTGATAAAAATCGGGGTTCAACTTTATTGAACCCCGTACTTTCCTGAATGGTCTTTTACTTTATTAGTTCAAAGTAACCGGTAATTCAGCTTTAACAAAGCTTCTTAAAACACAGAAGTTGTTTTAGAACTAAAGGATTACCTATTTTCCTATTAGCAAAAATCGTTTATTAATCCCACATAATATTGAGCTAATAAAAGTGCATCAATAATATCGACACTTCCGTCGCAATTCACATCTCCTGCAAAGGGATTGAATCCCGGGGGATTCAGACCGACATAGTATTGAGCAACAAGGAGCGCATCAACAATATCCACACGGTCGTCTCCATTGACATCCCCTATACCAGGGATAAAAACAGTCACCGTACCATCTTTACCGGAGGGATAGCCGATAGTGCCGGTATCCGGGGCGACAAAGGAATCCACGGCGAGGAGCAGATTGGTAGTTCCCTCTTCCTGACCGGAAGTCCAGTGAATCGTAAGAATATGAAGATCAAGGCCGGGACCTGTACCGGTTGCATCAAACCCGCTTATTTTCAGGATTCCCGGGTTCGGGACGCTTGCAGCGGCGATATATCCGTCGGGTCCGGGATCGACACCATTCATTCCAATGGAATTTTTGACTGAAAGTATCGAGGGATCGAAGGTGATTTCAAATCCATATGCCGCAAATAGTTGCGTTCCTGTACAGGCATGCACTTCGGTAGTAAAATCAGTATCAATAGAAACCGTGGTGTCTTCCGGGACAAACCAGACATCCCCCGGTTGTTGGTAGGGACCAGGAGTACCCGTTGGTGTCGGAGATGGTGTAATTCCCGGATCTGTCGTGGGTGTCGGGCTGGGTGTGGGAGAAGCAGAGGGTGTCACCGTTGGGCCGTTATAGTTCACCATAATATAAAAACGGATATCTTCAACATACCCGGGGGCACTCACTTCAACATCAGTAAAATACCCATAACTGGCGTTTGTAGAGAATTGAGACCAGTCCACGGTTCCTGTTATAGTCAAAGTTTCTCCGGTATTAAGGTGCCCTTGTGATATGTTATAATTTATCCGTGTACCGGAAGTATTCAGGATGAGGCTGAAATCACACTCACCCCCATAGTTTACAAGATCCACGGTAAAGGTATCCTCATAAGGGTACACCACCTCTTCTGTAGAGACGGTCACCTCGACAAAGGGTTCTGTCCGTGGCGTCGGGGAAGGAGTAGGCGGCGGGGGTGTTTGTTCTGCATCTACAACAAAATCTTCAATAAATGCATAATCCGAATTCCACGGTTTAATTCCGAATGTATAAGTTCCCGAGGAAAGGGGACCGAGATCATAGGTAATAGAATAATACTTTACCTTCTCAGAGACTGCCGCTTCGGTATTTTGGAAAATTACTGGCTCCGAAGTAAAGGTATTCCCGGATTTTCCGAGAGTCCCCCATCCATAGAATGAATAGAGATTTGATTCGCCTTCAATAAACATCAAAGTTACCTCTGCAGAGGTGATACCATTAATTGTTCGGTATTGAACTGTTACATTCGGATCCTCATACTCTTCCCAGGGTGGCGCGGGGGGTGTCATTGGTGTAGGAGTTGGGTCATCATGAGTAAAGGTGTAAGAACCCATTTCATATCCCCACCCGTTTATCTTAATAATATAATCTTCCCCGGAAATGAGGTCCTTAAGGTCATAGGTGTGATAAAGCCAGGTCTCTTTCTGCGGGCACGGTCCTTTCCATTCTATGAGTTGGGTATCAATGGTAATCACATTATTCGATTCGGAAGGAGTACCCCAGTCGAGAGAACGGGCTATTGTACTATCGATTTGAACCCCTATCATTATTTCATCAGGATTATATTCCGGGATTGAAAAAGTAAGCCCGGCGAGGGTGACATTATCCCAGAAAGGAGGAGGGGCCTTGGTCGATTCAGGACAGGGAGGCATACAGGTAGGTCCCGGACTTGGTTCAAGTGTTGGACTCGTGTATCCCAGATACCTGATGATGACTGATAGTTCAGGAGAAACATCCCTGGTTTCCATTGTCATATGCAAATTCGAAAAAGGGTAAGGTTTTAAATTATCCGCCCATTGCCATCCCATGGTATACATGCCGTCAAAATCTGATGTTCTGATATCGATAATTGTCGGCTCCAGGACCACTCTGAAAGGACGGGGATAAGGCCCTATATCAAACGGGGTGATCGCTTTTCCTTCATAATCACCATAATACCGTATTTCCACACCCTCGGGGATCCCTTCATGATACACATGGCAAATGTATTCAATTGGGGGTTGTGTCGGTGCCGGTGTCTCCTGTGGATATACCCATAAGGAAACGAGAATGCTAAAAAATAAAACAAAGTATAATTTCTTCTTATTCATTCTTTACTCCTTTTAACGATTTATGAATTCTACTTTTTTTATTATAAGCGAGACGAATAATTATGTCGTCCACATCTACCCACATGGACCAATTCCGAGAGAAATAATACCACCTCATTAAAATGAAAAGAGGGATTCAACACTATAGATCTATTACATTACAGGGTTCCACCCTATTTAGTAATTTAAATATAAAAAAAAACGGCCGGAACCGGGGGTTCTCCCCCATACCCCTACTGACAGAGATGACTTGACAGTAATAAGGTAAACTGATATCTTGCCATCATCAATAAAAACATAATATGAATTTTCGAAAATTATTTTTTATACAACTTATATTCTTCATTATACCCGTTGTTTCGTCTCCTGCTCTTAAATTTTATAATAATGATAATATTGAACCGAATTTAAACCTGCTTTATATTCCAATAATAATGAAAACAATAAGATGAAAAGAACAAGCACACTATTTATTTTAATTCTATGTTTACTCGGCTTTCATACCCGGTGCGCCTTTTTTTTAGATGATGACGGTTTTAACCCATTACAACGGCAAACTGAAAACAATTTACCTGTTTTTTATATTCACCCCGTACCGGCCAGTAGTGAGTATTGTCCCGGTACATTATACTACCGCGGCCGGGAATACGAGGTAGAAACTAAAATCCATGGGGCAACAACAAAATACTTTCCCATGAAAAGCTATACAATAAAATTTAACGAAGATCAACTTTTTAGTGATCCCGAATTTAACCTTTACAATAAAAGTAAAATCATATTAATCACATCCTTTAATGATAATTCTTTTATCCGCAACCGCCTCGCATTAGATATATGGCAGATGATGGACAGCAGTCATATAAAGATAAAAACCTATAATGCTGTCGTGTACTTAAGCGGGAAATACCGGGGGCTCTATACCGTCTGCGAAAAAATTGACGGCAATCTCATAAATGAGCACGGATTATACCGGGACGGAAATCTGTATAAAGGAGTGAATCATGATGCAGATTTCTTTTTAAAAGAAAATCCCCATCTCGGATTTAAAAAAGAAGAAGGCTGCCCGGAACATGGAGATGCAGGGGCTTATGCGGATCTGGATGAACTTGTTACCTTCATAAGTTCGACAGATCCGGATGATTTCAATGCCTCTATCAATACTATACTGAATCAAAGGGAATATGAAGATTGGTGGATGTTTATCACCTTAATGACAGCAACGGATTCATGTGATAAAAACGCCTTTCATTATCATAATCCGGAGAATGGGGTATGGCGGTATATTCCATGGGATTTTAATGCCAGTTTCGGACAAAACTACCTGACAAAAAGGGTAAATTGGACTTTTTTGCCTGATTTTCATAATCAAAATAATATCTTTAAACGATTTTTTGAGGATGATGAAATTCGCACTTTATTACAGGATAGATTCGCAGATCTTCTTTCCGACGGGAATGCCCTGGCAATAGACCGGATTTTATCTAAAATTGATGAGTATTTACCGGAAATCCGGGAAGCGGCAATAAAAAGTGAAAAAACATGGAGAGAGAAGTATAGAAATTATCCGTCCTGGAAAAACAGAAATGACTTCAATACCTTTGAAGAAGAAATTCAATATATAAAAGAGTGGCTCACCGAACATCATTCATTATTGATAGATGAATATGACAGGTGATAATGAATTGATATATAAGACTCAGCCCTTTAATATCCCCTAAGAAATACTTTTAACTATACACTTTTGAATGACGATAAAAAAAATCAATAGAGGAAAAGAAGCCGGCATCAGGGAAGCAGCAGAAGCTTTGCCATGGCATAACCGAACCTGTTGCCGGTGTAGATGTTGACATTGCTATCAAGAAGCCATGACGCGGTTTTGGTGGTATATGCGGTAGTGCGGGAAAGTTCGAAAACACGGTCAAATACCTTTAACGACGGAGCAAGGTTCCAGAAAATCCCAATCGTTACCGGGGATCATGATCTCCTATTCACTCGGCTCTCTTACACGGGTAGATAAAAAAAGGGATGATTATAGAAAATATAATGAAAAGAATTGATATTTATCATTACTTATGTTATTATCATTCCCCAGACAGAACACTTATTATCTGCGAGGTGATTATTCTACGGTTTTATTTAATATGAAGAATTTCATAAATAAAGGAGGAAATTAAATGAGTAAAACTATCATCATGATATGTTTGGGCATCATGATTATCAACCTGATAGCCGGTTGTACTGTGGAAGAGTCCGAAACTATTACCATCGGAGTTTTTGAAGGTTTAGAAACAGCCTATACCGAAATGGTAAATTCAGAGGGCTTTAAATCCGCATTCCCGGATGTCAATGTGAGAATACAATGCGAGACGTTCGAAGACCACCACAACAGATTGATTGTTCAACTGACAGAAGGACAGGGTACTTGCGAGATCGAGACTGTTGAGATCGAAATGCTCGGAAGAGTCATCGCAACGGAAGGTTTGACTGATCTTTCTCTACCGCCTTTCAAGGCTTCTTATTTATCATAAAAATATGACCAAAGCACTTGAAGCAAATTATCAATTTCACTATCATTACGCAGGCTATGACCGCAACCCAAATAATTAATTTATGACAAGGTTGCTGTTATGAAAATTCTTGATTTCTTGTGAACCTGTGTTTCGCTATTATTCCACATTTTTTGAACAAAAAATGTGGAATAATAGCATATGGCTATGAAAATTGTATTGATGTATGAGGATTAATAATAACGGGAGGTAATTCATGGCACTCATTGAGGGCTTCAGGATTCAAAACTATCGCTCTTTGCGTGATATTGCTATGGGACGTATCGGCACAATCACGAAATTTCAAAACGCCGATTCATTAACACCCCTCACGGCTGTCATTGGGAAAAACGGTTCGGGAAAAAGTTCTCTCTTCGATGCATTCGGTTTTTTATCATAGCAGCAGAGATACTTTCATTATACATACGATACAGATACTATAATTTTATTATTATAAAGGAAGAAAGATGAGTACTATAGAGGCGGTTATTTTTGATCTGGACGGAACATTAATTGATAGTGAACCGGTTTATTATGAAGCGGACAAAAGGCTCATGAATGAGCTGGGCCTTCCCCTCACGGAGGAGATGAAACATGAATTTGTGGGGTGCGGTAATCTCCAAATGATGACAATACTCAAAGAACGGCACAGGATACCCGATTCCATGGAGTCACTCCTTGAAAGGAAAGAACATTATTATCTGGAATTAGCCCGGAAACATATGGAAGTTTTCCCGGAAATGAAAAAATTTGTAGAATCCCTGGCACAGAAAGGCATACCCATGGCTGTCGCCTCAGGATCAGGTCCGGACCTGATCCGTGAACTTCTTGAACAGGTGAAACTAAAAGAATATTTCACTGAACTGGTCTCCTCCGAGGAAGTGGAAAAAGGAAAACCTCATCCCGATGTTTTTCTTCTGACAGCGAGGAAGCTGAATATCAAACCGGAAAGACTCCTTGTTATAGAGGATTCCGTGTACGGCGTATTAGCCGCAGGCAGGGCCGGGATGTTGTGTGCGGCGATACCTTCCATCCTGACAGACCCCCTTCCCACAGAATATTATCAGGCCGACCTGCTTTTTGATGAAGGAATGTCCGGGTTTTCCGCTGCAAAGATCCTGGCATGGATGGAAAACGGGGCACCCGGTAATGTAAACTAAAGCTTACATCTCTTTTCGGATATTTTCAGCCGCCTGAGGATTTGGAAAAATAAAAGCTCGGATATGGACTTTTCCTGCAGCTGAAATGATTGGGAAAACCTATTGATCCGGTCCCCCCGGGGACAATCCTTATAATTCTATCGGACAAACTCCTGAGGATGTTATGCTGATGCGAAACAATCAACAATGTGCGTTTCTTTTCATATTGAAAGTGAGAAAGAAGGTCGATAATCAATTCAATCCACTTATCATCAAGTGAAGCAAAAGGTTCGTCTAACAAAAGATAATCCGGTTCATAGGCGAAAAGCTGGGCCAGGGCCGCTCTCTTTATTTGTCCCCCGGATAAATAGTGAGGACGGTAATTGGAAAACTCCTTAAGTCCGAGAATCTTTAAATACAATCGCGCTTTGGAGTACTCTTTGGCGGCAAACAGGATATTTTTTTCCACTGTCAAGAACGGAAAGATCACGGGATGCTGATGAAGATACCCGCACCTTCTTTTTTGAGGTATGAGATTCACATGATTCTCTTTATCAAACCAAATTTGTTCACCCGCAATAATCTTTCCATTATCCGGGAGTGTGAGGCCCGCGATCATTTTTAATAAACTGGATTTTCCCGCACCGGAAAGCCCCTCGATACCGACACATTCTCCGGCGGGAACATCAATCTTATAATTAAAATCTTTAACACCTTGTTCCGTACGCAATTTTTTGGCAACAGCGATCTGTAATGTCATCATTATGCCTCCCCGGTTTCTTTTGGAGCTGCCAGCTTCTTCAGAAGCCCGGATATGATCATAATCGACAGGCTTATCCCTGCCATAATTAATGAAAAGAAAAAAGCATCATTATACTGAAATGTTTCAACAAGTTCAAAGAGCATTATCGAAGCAACTTTCGTTTCACCGGGGATACTTCCGCCGACCATGACGATGACCCCAAAGGCCCCGAGAATATGGGCAAAACAGAATAACACCGAACACATCAGGGAAATACCAGTCTGGGGAAGTATGACAGTGAAAAAAATCCTAAAATCCCCCTTTCCCAGAACCTTCGCTAAATCAGTATATCGACTATCCAAATTTGAAAAAACCGCCTGACTCTGGCGATACATGTGAGGAAAACCATATACATAGGCGGCAAATAAAATGCCATTAAATGAAAATGATAATGAATCATGAAATAACAACCCATACAATTTCCCCACAACACCATGAGGTGAGAAAAGCAATAATAAATAAAAACCTAAAATGACGGGAGGAAACACCAGGGGTAAAGAAAAGAAGAATTCCGGGATTACATGCCATCTGCCCGGTTTTGATGAAAAATAATATGCCACGGGGAGGGCTGTAATCGTCAATAAGAGAGCAGCGATACATGATAATTTTATTGAAAGCAAAAGTGCTTCCGTTATATTGCTATTCATGTTTACTCCTTCACGGCATACCCAAATTCTTTCCACTTAAGGACCGCCCGTTCACTCAGGAGATAATCATAAAACTCCCGGCCCTTTTTTGTGAGCAACAACATTCCCTGATGTATCGGTTTATAAGCTTCTTCCGGTACAACGATATAATGATTTGATATTGCCGTAAAGGATGAAGTAAAATCAGGATTATAAAGAAATGATAATGGCAAAAAAGCATAATCCGCACCGGTTAATAAAAAATGGGCTGCTTCGGATACATTCGATCCGTAAACGAGAGTATAGTCTTCCGGTTTTTTATGATAATAGTTCAAGCACTCGACTGCCGCCCTGCCATAGGGAGCCTGTTCGGGATTTGCCAGTGCAAACCCCGTTATATCGCCTAAAGCCTCTTCGATATTCGGGTAATGAAGAGATACGGATGATAAAAAGACAATCTCCCCCCCGGCGTATATCCGCGACTCTGAAATACCGAATCCCTTTGAACGGAGAACTTCCGGGAACTCCGTATCGGCGGATAAAAATAGATCAAAGGGCGCATTATTCATAATTTGAGCGGTCAGACGGCCGCTTGATCCGAAGACCAATTTTATCTCTGATTTCGAAGATTCATGAAAAATCCGGACCTGTTCTTCCAGCACAATACGGGTGTTTGCAGCAGCAGCCACCGTAACGACATTACTTTTATTGCCGGCACAGGAAAGAACCAGCACCGGCAATAGTAAAGAAAAAAAAGGAGTTATTTTACGTGAGTACATAGTTCTCATTAATTTCTCCCTGTTCTAATGAATCAAGAATCGCATCAACATCTTCTTCCGTTTCTATACCACCGTACCAGATGTTATCGGGATAAATCACAAGCGCAGGACCCCTGTCACAAACTTTCAAACAACTCGTCATGGAAACAAAGATACCGTCCAGTCCGCGATCCATCAATTCACCTTCCAAATAAGGAACCAGATTGATCAAGTCTTTTTTATGACATACCCCCTGGGGTTCCCCGGATCTTCTAAAACTCGCGCACATTAAGATGTGCTTTTCAGGCTTCTGCATAAATTCCTCCTTATTTTTTTATAAGCACCCGGCTTTTTCGTTATTGCATCCGCTGCATACACCGGATACACGCGTATTCAAATAGTCAAGGGGCTCACCCGAAGCAAGACACATAAGAGCTTCATCTATCATTCCTTCCAGCGAATAAATCTTAATTCCGCTTTTACTGAGGAGCTCAAAAGGTTTTGGTCCGACACCGTTTACCAGGAGAGTGTGGCAATCGGCTAAAAGGAAGATTACCTTTTCCCACCGGTCATCCCCTCCTCCTGCCGGCGGGGCTTTTCGCCGTTCCTTAAACGTCCACTGATTATCGACATACTCATATATATAAAACTCTTCTGTCTGTCCCAGATGTTTATTAATGAGAATACCTTCCCGGGAAGACACGGCACAATAGGTTCTATTTTCATAAGGATTCAAAGGCATACTGGCAATTGATTTGATCAAAGGGAATTGCCCGATTGAATCTTTTGCTACATATCCGAAAGCATCGGAACGGCAGCGTCCGCAATGAGTCATCTGATGCAGGTACACGGATGCTTTTTTTCTTAATTCCGCTATGAGGGTATGATCAGGCACTTTGATATCAGCGAGTTCCGTTCCCTTTACCGGAATAACCGGAAGGGTATTCTGAATAAACACCCCCAATTCCGCCATTACCTTTGCAACACCGGGAATATGTTCCGTATTAATTCCGGGTAATATGAGAGTATTTATTTTCACCTTCATACCGGCATCAACAGCCTTTTTTATTCCACCTAACTGCTGCTCAAGGAGTACTTCCGCCGCTTCTTTGTTCATATACCGCTTATTTTTATACCGGATCCATTTATATATTTTACTGCCGATCGCGGGATCGACGGCGTTGACCGTCACTGTTATGTGATCAAGCCCGGTCTCCTTCAGCGGGTCGACATAATCCGGAAGATTTAATCCGTTTGTGGATATACAAAGGTTAATGGAGGGGTCTTCGGATTTAATCAAAGAGAGGGTCAAAAGTGTTTTTTCAGGATCAGCCAGGGCATCCCCCGGGCCGGCAATGCCTGCAACTGTTAAGCCGGGATTGTCTTTTTTTAATTCTTTAAAATAGTAGAGTGCCTGGTACGGGCTTAATAGAGCGCTGGTGACACCGGGTCTGGACTCGTTGAGACAATCATAGTTACGGTCACAATACCTGCACTGAATATTACATAACGGGGCAATTGGCAGATGAACTCTCATGTAATTTTTTGATGCGTTTTTATCAAAACACGGATGTTTTTCGGTCCTGGTCATAACAATTCTCCTCTCTTTACTGATATGTGTAACCGACAGGGTTGTCGTTCTGCAATTTTTCTATAAATAGATTGACGATATTATTAAGCACATAACGTGATCCAAGGTAGCCGATTGAAAGTGCGGCTGCCGCCCCGAACCGGTCGTGTATGGGAAATCCAATCCGCAGAAGGGGTATATTAAGGGCCCTGGCAAGTTTATAGGATTTGCTGCTTCCGAGGATCAGGTCGATGTTATAATCCCTTAATAGATGTTCCATGTCATCGTAATCAAAATCCAGGTGAATCCGGGGTTTCGGATAATTATACATCTTTGATAATGATTCGATAAGATAAATCATTTTCCCGCTCTTTCCCCCGCTTGCACAGACCACCGGTATCATGCCGATCTCCGAAATAAACGATGCAAGTGAATAGACCCAGTCTTCCTGCCCAATAATCGCCACTTTTTTGCCAAACACATATTTGTGTGCATCCGCATAGGCATCCACCAGACGCATGCGTTCGTCTTCTATTGATTTCGGACAGGGAAACCCGCTTTCATCTTTCAATGCTTTTACGAATAAATCCGTGCAGACAATACCGATGGGAATTGGCAGCTGACGGGCACGGACATTCCATTTATTTTCCAGTAAAAAAGCCGTGGATATATCATTTTCCATACAAAGAGAAAACTCAAGAGATACTTTGGAACAGGCACACTCCGCTATTTTTTTCAAAGTGGTTCCCCCGGGAGGTATGTGATGGAATTCCCTCCAGGCCCCGCCGTCAAGGGTGTCCGAATAATCCGGTAACATAATATAGTCGATTAAAAATGCTTCAAGGATGTACTTAAGATGACGTATGTCCCCGGGAGACAGAATATTCAAAAAGACATTTATCTTATTTGTCATCCCCGTTGATGATGACAGACTTTCTACCAGGGCTTTCTGGGTTTTAAAAAAACCGATACTATAATTGCCGCTGTAACTCGGTGTCGAAACAAGAATAATTTCCGGCAGCCGGCGGCCGGGTCTTTCCTTATAATACTCCCGTATAAACATTGTGACATCATCTCCGATTGTTTCACTTAAGCAGGTCGTGGCAACACCGATAATCTCGGGATCATACTGACTCACGATATTATCAAGACCTTTTTTTAAATTTTCTCCCCCCCCGAAGACCGCCGTATTCTCAGAAAAACTGGATGAAGCGATATCCACCGGCTCCCTGAAATGAGCTATCATATAACGGCGTATATACGTCGAACATCCCTGGGAGCCGTGGAGCAAAAGAAGGCTTTTCCGTATCCCTTTGAAAGCAAACGCGGCGCCTAAAGGCGCACACAGGTTACACGTATTTATCGTTACTTCTTTCATGAGACACCGCCTTTCCGTAAAGGATGAAACTTCCAAACCGGCGACATGACCGACGAATAGACCTCTTTTGCAAAATTTTTCATGCCTTCAAATCCTGCCAGGGGGATTTTACGTTCATGATTATGATCGCAAAATCCAAGCCCCAGTTTCATCGCCATGGGTCTTTCTTTTACACCACCGATAAATAATTCCGCCCCGGTTTCCCGTACGAATCCGGAAAGTTCAAGGGGATTGGAATCATCGAGAATTATTGTTCCGGGTTTGCACATCAACCTGAGCTGTTCATAATCTTCCCGGCTGCCGGTCTGGGATCCCGCGATGACCACATCCATCCCAATCCGTCGTAATGCTTTAATTAAAGAAAAAGCCTTAAACGCACCGCCCACATATACCGCTGCTTTTTTGCCTTTTAATTTTTCTTTGTATTCGTTCAAGGTTACAGCCAAAGCATTCACTTCCGATACTACCAGTTCTTTTGTTCTATCAAGAATCTTAAGTTCATTAAAAAACTGAGCAACGGTATAGAGTGCATCCGCCGTATCTTCGATTCCAAAATAACTCACATGAATATACGGAATACCCCATTTTTCGTTCATCAGCTTAGCCAGGAAGAGCATGGACCCGGAGCACTGGACAACATTCAGGTCTGTCAGGTGAGCATTCTTTATTTCTTCGATACGGCTGTCGCCGGTCATCACCGACTGTATTTCTATTCCCATTTGCTTATAATAGTTTTTTATGATCCAGCTTTCCCCCGCCAAATTAAATTCACCGAGAATATTTATCACCGGTCCGGATTTCTTCTTTCCCGCTCCCGTGCCGACGAGTCTGAATAAAGCGGCACAAGCGGCTTTGTATCCGTCCTTTTTTGTTCCTTTAAAACCCTCGGAATGAACCGGGATCACCGGAATATCCGTTTTCCAGGCAACCTTCTTACACACAGCTTCCACATCATCACCGATAATCCCTATAATACATGTGGAATAAACAAAAAGAGCTTTCGGATGATACCGGTCAATTAAATAGAGTATGGAACTTTCAAGTTTCTGCTCTCCCCCGAATATAACCTCATTCTCTCTGAGATCCGTGGAAAAACTATGACGGTGAAGCTCAGGTCCCGAAGAAAGTGCTCCCCGGATATCCCAGGTATATGCGGCACAGCCGACAGGTCCGTGAACCAGATGAACAGCGTCTGCAATAGGATAAAGAACTACCCTGGAACCGCAAAAAACACATGCTCTCTGACTCACCGAACCGGAGGTACTCTGTTTATCGCAGGAGATGACAAAATTGCTCTCGCCCTTTTTAAATACCTGTTTTTCACGCTCATTTAATATCTGTACCATACTGTACGCTCCTTATTACATTACAAGCTCAAAATCCTCTTCCGTAGAATCCCGGTCCTGCCTGTCAAGAAAGAGATCGAGAATGCGGGTAAGAAGTCTCATAGCACCCATGTATCCGACTGACGGGAAATAGCTGTGACCTATCCGGTCAAGAATGGGAAATCCATACCGCATAAACGGAATATCCTCGTCCCTGGCAATATATTTTCCATAAGTATTCCCGATTAAAAGATCAACTTTTTCATTCTTTATAAGCTGATGCAAATAAAACATATCCGCCTGGGGCCCGTTTTTCACAACAGCAGTGTGATTATATTTCGCAAGGAGTTCGTCCATCCGTTTTTTAAAATAACTTCCGGGAGTACCGCTGATAATATATTTTGGCACCATATCCAAATCCAGTAAAAACTCCGTTAAGGGTATCAACTGGTCGGGATCACCGAATAAAGCAAACGTCTTTTTAAAAAGATACTGATGCATATCCGAAATTATATCGACAAGTCTCCCCCGTTCATCCTCAAGTTCTTCGGGAATCTCGGATCCTGTCAATCTGCTGACTGCCATGAGAAACCGGTCCGTGCCGCGTAATCCGATGGGAAGGTCTTCCACTTCGAAGGATACATCCGTCAGCCGGAGAAGCATCTCCGCCCCTGTCGTAGAGGCAAACGATCCCAGGGCCAGGGTTGATGCGGAAGCCCCGAGAGATTTCATGGCGTCTATCGTCACACCCCCCTTGGGATAAAACGCGTGTTTCCCGGTAAGGGGAGCATCCAGGACACCGGAAGTATCCGGAAGCAGGAGATATCGTGCCTTCATAACAGCCATTATTCTGTGGATTTCCGCCATATCCGGCGGCTCAACCCAGCCGGGAATAATATTGATCCGGTTTAAAAGCCTGTTCTCATCCGGCAGCGCAAAAGCACGGATTATCCCCGCAACCATATTCGCAAACCCGGTAACATGGGATCCGACGTATGAAGGCGTATTTGCATAAATAACGTATTTACCGTCGGGGACTTTTCCGGAGCTTCGGGCTTTGGAAACAATCTGGGGTATATCATCCCCGATGGTTTCGGACAAACACGTCGTATGCACGGCTATAATATCAGGATTATAAATGGTGAAAATATTATTTATCGCCTGAACAAGATTAGCCTGTCCTCCGAAAACACTCGCTCCTTCGGTAAAAGAGCTGGTCCCGGCCATTATCGGCTCCTTGTAATGCCTGGTTAATGCACTGCGGTGATAAGCACAGCACCCCTGTGAGCCATGACTATGGGGAAAACACTTGTGCACTCCCAATGCCGCGTACATGGCGCCAACCGGCTGACATGTTTTAGCCGGATTTACAGTCAACGCCTTACGTTCAATCAATTCTTTCGATGTATGTCTTAATAACATGTTTTACTCCTCTTTTAATCCAGGTTAAATAATGCAGTGAGACCCGCATCATTCTTCCAGGGCGGTCTTATCAGGTTCCGGACTTTGGAGGACACCAGCCGGTCAATCTCATTATAAAAATTAATCGCCCCCATAAAACCTGCATACGGACCGCCGTAATCATAACTATGAAGCTGCTTCAAAGGAACACCGCTCTTTTGAATAGCATATTTTTCCTTTATCCCCGCACAGAAAATATCAGGGTTAAAAACACGAATAAGTTCCTCCGACTCCCAGTGCGAAATATCATCGATAACGAGAGTGTCGGATTCCATCTCCTTCATCATTCCCTTATAATCTTTAAAATGGAGACCTTTCTTTTCCAGTGCGATACGCATCTGTTCCGTAATACGTTCTTTATATTTTTCCGTATCCTTTTCCACTTTAAGTTCTTCTATGTTACGACTGTCTGCATCCACTTTAATTTCAGGTAAAACGTCACGGCCTTCATAATCATCTCTGTGAGCAAACTCATAACCGGCGGCAAGAACTTTCATTCCCATTTCTTTAAATAACTCCTGATAATGATGCGCCCGGGAACCGCCGACAAAAAGCATGGCTGTTTTATCATTTGTCCTGGGATAAATTTCCGCAAGTGCTTCTTTTACTATCTTCATATTTTTTGCAATATACGCTTCCACTCGTTCCTCAAGATCCGGATTCTGAAAAAACGTCGCGATCTTTCTTAAGGATTTTGCAGTGGCTTCCGCACCGATAAAATTTACTTTCAGCCATGGTATCCCGTACTTTTCTTCCATCATCTCCGCGACATAATTTATGGAACGATGGCACATAATGCAGTTAAGATCCGTTGTATGAGAATTCTCGAACTGATGAATAGTCGAATTGCCGCTGAATGTGGCGACTAAAGTAATTCCTATCTCTTTGAACATATCTTCGATCAGGAATGCATCGCCTCCTATGTTGTATTCACCGAGAAGGTTGATGCGAAAATCCCCGCCGCTATTTTCATCATTATTGCCCACAAGGTGCTTAAAAAGCTGGTTGTTCGCGATATGATGCCCCGCGGACTGGCTCACGCCCTTATAACCTTCACATGAAAATCCGAACACATTACAATCTCCGAACTTCTCTTTCATTTCACGGGCTACCGAATGAATATCATCTCCGATAAGTCCGACGGGACAAGTCGAAAAAATCGCAATCGCCTTGGGATGAAACAATTCATATGCTTCCCTGATTGCTTCCCTTAATTTCAACTCGCCCCCGAAAACAATATTTTCATCCTGCAGATCCGTGGAAAAACAATAGGTCATATAGTTCTCACCATGTTCACCGGGCTGCGTCTGATTCCGGCGTGTAAGCCAGCTGTAAAACCCGCAGCCGATCGGTCCATGGGTTATATTTACAATATCCCGGGTCGGTCCGAGAACAACTCCTTTACATCCGGCATAACAGCACCCGCGCTGGGTAATAATTCCCGGAACTGTTCTGACATTTGCCTGGATCCCGGGAACCGCATCCGGCTTATTCACAACAATGGATTTTGAACGCTTATTTGCCACTTTAGGCGGATACCGCCTGAATATTTTCTCCATCACTTTTTCATAAACAGGCATCTTATTAGAATCCATACAATACTCCTCTATAATAAAATTGGAAGATAAAACGAAGTTTTATCATACTCCTTTCATCTCATCTATTCGTTATCCAAAACATCATCACCTGATTCTTTTGTCCGTACTCTGTATGCTTCAAAGACAGGAAGAACGAATATTTTACCATCACCCGGATGACCTGTCTGGTTAACACTGATAATCGTATTAACCGCTGTTTTTACTTTTTTATCCGGCACAACGATAGAAAACAGGCGTTTCGGATTCAGACGGGGACCATCGCCTAACTGGGCAATCGCCTCCTGATATCCCTCCTTTGCACCATTCAAAATTTTGTAATCCACCAGTCCTTTCCCCCTGCCAAGAACCTGACCTATGGCGGTAAACGAACTGATTCCCGCTTTTGAAAGTGCACGCTTTGTTTCATTCATCCGGTTAAGCCGGATTATTGCCATAATCTCTTTCATAATTCCACTTCCTTAAACCCGGAACTGATTGTGTAAACATCCTCGACAGGATACACAAAAATTTTTCCGTCTCCGAAATTACCTGAATCCCCTGTTTTGGCATTCTCCATTATCACCGACAACACCAGATCTTTATCTTTCTCTTTTACCACGACAATAAGCATTTCCTTCGGGATCTCGTCATAAAAAACTTCTCCTACCTTAAGGCCCCGCTGTTTTCCACGTCCGACAACCGGTAGTTTGGTGACAGCAGGAAACCCGGCCTCCAGGAGATTATCCATAATCTCTTTTGATTTCTCCGGTCGTACTATTGATTTTATCATTACCATATTTGCTCCTTTAATACAAAATCGGAAGATAAAACGAAGTTTTATCATACTCCTCTAAAACAAAATCGGAAGATAAAACACAGTTTTATCATACTCCTCTAAAATAAAATCGGGAGATAAAACGAAGTTTTATCATACTCCTCTAAATTAAAATCGGGAGATAAAACGAAGTTTTATCAATATTCCCTTAATTCGCGATCCCGAATTCAATGAGAAGTTTTTCCAGCTCCTCGATGGAAAGCGGAGTCGGCACTACAAACATCCCGTTTTTATCGATCTTAATGGCCAGCTTCCGGTACTCATCTGCCTGTGCGTGATCCGGATCGAATTCAATAACAGTCTTCCGGTTAATCTCTGCACGCTGCACCATATTATCCCGGGGTACAAAATGAATCATCTGAGTTCCAAGACGCTTTGCAAACTCGGTAATCATTTTATCTTCGTTATCTACTTTCCGGCTGTTACAAATAAGTCCTCCGAGGCGCACACCGCCGGCATCGGCGTACTTGACAATACCCTTACAGATGTTATTTGCCGCATACATGGCCATCATCTCTCCGGAGACAACGATATAAATCTCCTTTGCTTTTCCTTCCCGGATCGGCATGGCAAATCCGCCGCATACAACGTCCCCGAGAACATCATAAAATGAATAATCAAGTTCCTGATCATACGCGCCAAGCTGTTCAAGCAGGTTGATGGATGTAATTATCCCCCGCCCCGCACAGCCGACTCCCGGCTCGGGACCACCTGACTCGACACACACTGTCGAACCATACCCTTCACGCATTATGTCTTCCAGTGCAACATCTTCGCCTTCTTCCCGCAGTGTGTCCAGAACCGTCTTCTGGCTTAAACCGTGAAGCAGCAGCCGCGTTGAGTCCGCCTTGGGATCACAGCCGACGACCATCACCTTTTTACCCATTTCCGCAAGTCCTGCTACTGTATTTTGGGTCGTGGTAGATTTTCCGATTCCACCTTTTCCGTAAATTGCTATCTTTCTCATTTACTTCCTCCTTAATAGAAGTTACTATTTGCATGTAGTATTGCAACAAACATGCCAACAGGAATGTTTCGGCGGGAATTAATAAGAAATATTTTTAAAAGATGATAGGTGATAGATAATGACACTTAAAACACTGCTTTTTATACATAAATAAGACAATTGTCACCTTTAATACCCGTGATATTCGTTAAAACAGGGTTATTCTCCCCAGGGTAACAGACGGTACGAATAATTCATTTGTTTCATCATCGAATAACAGGTAATATATTTTACATAAATGATAATTTTTCCGGAGGAGTAATCACAATAGTGACATTAATGTCACTTATGAGGATATGCTTTTTTCCGGTCTGAAACTATCTGTTCTTATTTCTGCCGGGTATTCTGATTTTTTTTTATTATCAACCTCTGCATCCTTAGCATCTCTGCGTTAGATTTCCATTATTCTTGAATTGTGGATTAACCTTGGAAAATCAGTGATTATCTTTTCAGATAGGCGAATAGACCAGATAGGTAATGAGTGAAGAGGTAAAAAGACATTATCCGGAAAGGCTGTTCAAACGCAGAGATGTTAAGTTCGCAGAGATCCCAAGCCATTATTTGGAGACGAAGAGAGGAATGCTATTTTTTTACTTTTTAATTTAAATATTAAGAAACACATCAAATTATAAGGGTTTAACCCAGAAATCCAGTGGAGGATTCCCCGCCTGATATCCCATTTGCTGATACAGATTCCGGGCATATGTATTATCCCGGCGTACTTCCAAGGTAATTCTTCCCATGTTTTCCGACAGAGAGAAGGTTTCAACAGTCTGTAAGAGCTGTCTGCCGAGTCCTTTTTTCCGGAAATCAGGGAGCACCGCAAGATCATGAATATTAAGGGCAGGTTTGGCCAGAAAAGTGGAATACACAATAAAGCAGACCGCTGTTCCGGCGATATTCGAACCTGAATATCCGAGAAAGAGTGCGAGATTGGAACACTGCAGCAAATCACGGATGAGCCGTTCTTTCATTATCCCGGTGTAAGACGAAGCAGCTCCCATGGGATCTTTCATGTATGATTCGAGTACGATAATCATATCTTCAAGCTGTTTGACATCCGGTTTTGCTTTAATTATGGTAAACATCATTTGTGACTCCTTCCTGTGGAATTGGGTTTACGTAAACTCTTTACATCAATCTTATAATGCTCAATCCGTAAACGGATTTGACGGAGTGTCAACCCGAGCTCTTTTGCGGCTTGCGACATATTCCCGCGTTCTTTTTTTAATGCCTCGATAATTAATTCATATTCCAGGATTTCCAGCTGGGACCGGAGTGTTCTGTCATTTCCGATATTATGAGAGTCGACAAGCTGAAGCGAGGGTGGAAGATCGTATGCATGGATCACGTCATTTTCAGCGAGAATAACAGCCCGTTCGATGCAATTCTCCAATTCGCGGATATTGCCGGGCCAATGATATGAGACAAGCATATCAATGGCGGGAGTAGATATTCTTTTTATGGTTTTACCCGATTGCTTATTATATTTTTCAATAAAAAAATCCGCTAAAAGTAGAATATCTGTTTTACGCCGGCGTAATGGAGGAACAACAATGGGGAACACATTAAGCCTGAAAAAAAGATCTGTCCTGAACCGTCCGTCTTCGACCTCTTTTTCCAGATCTTTGTTTGTAGCTGCAATAATCCTGACATCAACCTTAATCGTTTTATTCCCCCCCAGGGGTTCCACTTCTTTTTCCTGTAGAACCCGGAGGAGTTTGGATTGAACAGCTAAAGAGAGTTCACCCACCTCATCCAAAAAAATTGACCCCCCTGCCGCCTGTACAAACTTTCCAATCCTTGATTGAACGGCTCCTGTAAAAGCACCTTTTTCATAACCGAACAGCTCGCTTTCTATCAAATTTTCAGGTAAGGCCGCACAATTGAATTTCACAAAGGGTTTATCTTTCCGGGAACTTTGAGTATGAATCGCATCGGCGACAAGTTCTTTCCCCACACCGCTTTCCCCAAGGATCAGGACAGTCGTAGGGGTTTGAGATATTTTAGCGACAAGTTGATAAACCTGACGCATGGCATTTGAACGGCCGATAATATTCGGGGGCGTAAAATTTGCCTGGAGCCGTTTTTGGAGAAACTCATTCTCTGCTTTTAACCGTGTGTTTTCCTCATGTACGGTCTGATGTATTTTCACAGCCTGGGCAATGATGGAGGCGATCACGGAGAGTAATTTTTGATCATCCTCAAGACTAAAAATGAATTTTTCTTTTTTTAATGCACTGATTGTCCCGATGACGTCTTTATCCCACAGTATAGGGACACAGATAAAAGCCAATCCGGGGGACTCACTGCTCATGCCGGAAGATCCTGTCCGGTCAAGGAAATACGGTTCTTTACTGATCTCGGGTACGACAATCGGTACACCCGAACTCACCACTTTTCCGGTGACTCCCTCACCCAATAAATATCGTCCTTTGGCTTTTTCATCATCCGACAATCCGAAACTTTCTTTGATAACGATTTCATTCGATTCACGATTAAAAATCGTAATCATCCCCCGGATCAGTTCCATATGTTCTTCCATTATCTTAAAAAGTGACGGAAGCAATGTAACAAGATTATCCGTGTCATGTAAAAGTTCAAGTATTTCATAGAGAGTAGAGATAATTTTTCTATACCGTGTTTCCGATTGCTTCATATCAATACCTTAACCTTATCTTTTCCGATCACCTGTCTCCACTCATAGCAAAGAGAAAGTTTAAAGTCAACTGCTTTTATCTATTTTCCCGAAGAATTAATAATTTACGGCCGCTATCAACGGAAAACGTGCACGATTCAACGGACAAATAAAAAAGGCGGGGGCATCTGCCTCCCGCCTTACATAATCAGGAATCGATTTATACTTTATGAGAGTAAACCAAGAAGAATCTCATTTCCCCCGCGGTTTATTCTGAAAGTGATTTCCCTGCTTTTCGATGAATTTAATTCTTTGTAGAAATCCATAACAGACTTTACACTCTTTTTATTTATTGTCGTAATGATATCACCTTCTCTGAAACCGGCGATTGCGGAAGAAGTTCCCTCAACGACACTTCCGACGATAACACCGGTTATGTTATTGGGGATTTGATTCCCTTTACGTATGTCATCGGTAATCTTCGTAACAACCAGACCGGGCCATAATTGTGTATTGGTGTTTATACTCTCTTCATCTGTCCGGGCGTCGAACTTAATCGCCAATTGTTTTTCCTTTCCGTATCGAATAATGCTCACCTCTTTGGTTTGTCCGGGCAGGGCGCTTCCGACCACCCTTGTCAGCTGATTGGAATCCTTAATCGAGACATTATCTATTTTAACGATAAAGTCCCCTGGCAGAAGACCGGCTTTTTCAGCGGGTGAATTTTTAAACAGGTTGAGAACGAGAGCTCCATCCTTACCGGTGAGATCAAGATCAGCCGCAACATCATGGAATTGGGACAGAGTGATGTCGGCAATAGAAACACCTAACCATCCATAGACTATTTTCCCGGATTGTATGAAATCATCCACCGCCTTCTTTACATTGTTGATGGGAATTGCGAAACCAATGCCGTCGTTCCCGCCGCTCTGGGAAGCTATCCAGGTATTGATCCCTATGACTTCACTATTGTGATTGACCAGGGCACCCCCGGAATTCCCGGGATTGATTGCCGCATCTGTCTGGATGTAATCGGTATAGGCGGCGATATTGCTCCCGGCCTCCGCTTTTCTCCCCAGGGCGCTGACTATTCCGGAAGTAAAGGTGGATTCAAATCCTAACGGGTTTCCTATGGCAAATACAAAATCACCTATCATCAGCCCATCCGAATCCCCGAGTGTGGCTACGGGAATATTTTCTTTACTTTTAAAAACGACCACCGCGAGATCCGTCCTGCTGTCTTTGCCCACTATTTTTGCATCAAATTGTCTTCCGTCATTCAGGGTGACATTTATTTCATCCGCATTACCGACTACATGATTATTGGTAATAACATAGAAATTATCATCCTTGTGGCGGACAATGACACCGGAGCCTAGTGCCTGCTGACGGAATTCTTTCTCCTGGGGCGGGTTGTTATTCTGATTCGGATTGGAAAAGGGGGAAGACCCGCCAAAGGGCCAGTCATTACCGAAAAAATCCCAGGGAGAGAGCATGTTTTGCGGAACTTTCTCTTTAATAACCTGCACTACATTTAACTCCACAACAACAGGCAAAGTATCTGCGGCAACTTTTCTGTAGGTATCCTGAAGCGCATCCATAATTGTCTGTCTGTCAACAGGATTTATTGTCGCGGGGTAATTTACATGTTCGGATTTATATTCCTGTGCATACACGTGATGCGGTTTTATTTGTTCCGCGGCATCCGTAAAAAGGAATACACCTAACATACCAAGACATAACAAGCTCAGGGAGAAAATGATTATCTTCTCCTTTTGGGTCTTAAAAAAACGTTTTATATTGTTCATATAACACCTCCATAATTTATTTATTTTAATAAGTTCCATTAAACGGATAACTAGGTACCAGTTGTTCGATTTTAAGTAATAACGAATCTATATCAAAAGGTTTATCAAAAACCTCCGATGCTCCGTATTTTTTTGCTTCCTGATGAATTTCGTCACTCCCGAATGCAGTAATCACTATTACCGGGGGAAGAACAATATTCGGTTTTAATTGTTTCAAAATTTTTAATCCGGAAGCATGGGGCATCCTGATATCGGTAATTATCAAATCGATAAATTTATCTTCATCAATAAGATTTTTTCCTATCACCGAAATCAATTCGTTTCCATCTTTACATAATATTATTTCATACCCGAACTTACTCAAATAATAATAAAGTAAAGATCTCATTTCTTTGTCATCTTCCGCGATAACAATACACGGTTCTTTTTTATTTCTTTTAATTTCTCCTGCCATATTCTGTATATCATATACTCTCATCTCATCACCTCCGCTTATTATTTTGCAAGAATCATGCCATACATGAGAAATATATCCGGATAGATGAAGTTCAGGATTTTTCGGCGGGAATGAACACCCACAAGGCCATTTATGGTCTCCGTTCACCGGGTAATGGAGGGTTTCTGCTATTGCAAAGAAAAAAAATCATGGATTATACGGAGTATTGATGTATATAACATTGTAGATTATTTCTACAATGTAGTTTTCTTCTACATGACGGGACAATTTTAAAAAATCAAAATAGAAATGTTTACGCGAAGAATAATTTACGGATTCGCATACGATCTAATGCACATCAATCTTATAATATTCCAATTTATTATATAGAGTTTTTCTGTCAAAGTCCAGAATTCGTGCGGCAAGAGATTTATTAAATTTAGTCTTTTTTAATACATAGATGATATATCGTCTTTCCACCTCACTCATTGTCATAAGTTCGCCCGATTCATTCTCGACAAAGGATATGTTACTTTCCGAATAATTCCGGATTTTATCCGGCAGATCTTCGACAATAATCTGGTTATGATTTGTCAATGCAACAGCTCTTTCAATACAATTTTTGAGTTCTCTCACGTTTCCCGGCCAATCATACAGGAGGAGCCTTTCAATAGCCGATTTTGATATTTTTTCTATATTTATTTCCCGGCGGGATGTAAACAAATGAAGAAAATGTTCGGCTATTAAAATGATGTCATTCCTCCGCGACCGTAGTGGAGGCACCTCGATATTGACTACATTTAGTCTGTAATACAAGTCTTCCCGAAACTTCCCCTGTTCGACAGCCAGATCCACATTACGATTCGTAGCAGAAACGATGCGCACATCGAAATGTTCTTCCGTATTCCCACCTAATGGTCTGACGGTATTTTCCTCCAGGGCGCGAAGAAGTTTTGCCTGAAGCAGCACCGGCATTTCACCGATCTCATCCAGAAATAAAGTTCCGGTATCCGCGAGTAAAAAAAGCCCCTTTTTATCAGTCTTCGCATCTGTAAATGCACCTTTTTTATAGCCGAAGAGTTCGCTCTCCAGGAGTGTTTCGGGGATCGCCGAACAATTGACAGTAATAAAGGGTTTATCCCCTCTTTTACTTTTATGATGTAAAGCCTTCGCCACAAGTTCCTTTCCCGTTCCGCTTTCGCCGGTAATCAGAATAGCCGCATCACTTTCAGCTGCACGGGAAATTCTCTCGAACATTTTTTTCATGACGCCGCTATTCCCGATTATATTTTCGAATTGCGAATCCTTATCTTCCGTTTCCGTGAGAATTCTGATTCTTTCTTTTAACCTGGAATGCTCGACTGCCCGGTCGAGCATTAAAACGAGAATATCCGTATCAAAGGGTTTATTGATGAAATCATATGCCCCGGCTCTGATCGCGGAAATCGCCGTTTCCATACTCCCGAAGGCGGTAATAATGATAACCGGGAGATTCGGACGGTTCGCGACAACCCGGTCGCAGAGCTGGATCCCATTCAAACCCTTCATATTCAGATCCGTGAGAAGAACATCAAAGTCCTCCTTCATGATGGTTTTAAAAGCTTCTTCTGCAGAGGTAAAAATAACCGGAGAAAATTCCTGCTTTGCCAATGTCGCGGCCAACATATCGCACATCGCCTTATCATCATCAACAATCATTATTTTTCCTCGCATGTTTGCTCCTTATAAAATAATACAATCGACACTTTTTTTACCTTATTTTCGTTCGTACATCCCGGTCCCGGTAAATGACTTACACAACAACAACCGCATGTCCTGATAATCAATCTCATGATACTGATTCCTCCGCCTTGCTGCATGGTAAGTATATTATAAAACTGCATCCTTTGTCCTTGTTATTAAAAACCTCAATCCAGCCCTGATGTTCTTTCACAATGTCATTTGATAAAGAAAGCCCCAATCCCGTTCCTTTCCCCACATCTTTTGTTGTAAAATAGGGTTCAAAAATATGTTGTATGTTCCCTTCCGG
>JAFGRV010000396.1 GCA_016934975.1 Spirochaetales bacterium
AAATAATTGTAACATCCGGGGCAAGATTCGAGGATGGCACCGGTTCTATAACAACATCATAAAAATGAAACCAATCGAGTTGTATACCCGGTGAACTCCCGGTAAACACAATAAACACATCATGGACTCCGGACACACCGGTTATCCCGGTCCTGTGGATTCTATAAGTAGAAAGATCTCCGGTTCCTGTAATATCGATGGTCTTGAGAAGTGCACCGCCGATACTATCCAGACGAATCTCAATTTGTCTCCCTGTGGCTGATTCTGAGGGAGCATTGCAGGAGTATTTTAATTCCACGTTTGTCAGGGTATCTTCAAAATAAATACTCGGGTATCTTGCACGCCCTCCCGGTGATGCGGAACGTATTGTCGTGACCCGGTCGAGTATATTGGAAGGTGAAAGGCACTTTTCCGCTTCGATAAGATCCCCGGCATACTGATATTTAAATCCGGGATCAAGGCCGATCTCCTCCTGATTGATATTTGAAAAACCATTACTTAATGCAGGCGACCCGCTTTTAACATCATAATAATGTGATTCCGGCTCTTCAAATAAGGGGTTCAGGGCTGTATCGGATTGCTTATCATATCCGCTGCCCCCGAGCTTTTGCCAGGCAATAAAATCATATATATCGCCGGGTGTTTTTACCTGATACATCCCATCCGCATGATAAAAGAGATTATTGTTACACCCGTTAAAATCCGGATTATCGAATTCATCGAAGTTATAAATATATTGTCCCTTGTCCCGGTAAAATACATTGTTCCGTATCGTCAGGTTTTGAGCATTATTGTCCGTGGAATAAAAACCCATACCTGAATTTGCACCATACCCTGAAAAAACATTTTTTTCTATAGTACTGTTATTTCCGGATATGTGCATTGGCCTTCCCAAACCGCCTGCCGAATCAATATTATAGATAATATTAGACCTGATTGCGGCATTTTCAGATAAACTCCCAATATATATACCACTGGGTTTTGCTCCGGAAGATTCTATAGAAAAATCATGGATACAATTATTTTCTATTGTAGTTCCGGGACCATGCTGCGCCAGATAAATTCCACCGCCCCCTGTTGATTTCGGTGTAATCCTTGATATTTCGTTCCGGCGGAGACTATTATTTCTTGCATGGATAAAACTCCATTTATTCCCCCAGGTCACGATTATTCCGTAATACGTACTACCGAGAATATCATTATCAGGACCATGAATCATAATTCCATTCCCTGAAATACTCCGTATTCTGTTATTCACGATTGAATTATTACCGCTCTGAATTATCCTGATACCGGACCCGGAGTCCGATTTATAACTCCCGTTTACGATAAAATTGTTCTGAACAATGTTATTATGGTTCACATCGGCATCATCAGGATCCGCGTAACCACCGGTCCCGGGCATATACCCGCGCAAAGAGATGCCATTCAGATTAAAATTATCCACCCTGCTATCTCTTATAATGATATTTTGAGCATACTTATTCGCAACAATGCCCGAAACCCCGGCATATAAAAGTTCACATGACTCAATTATAATTGACCGTGCGTTTTCCATATAAATAAGCCCGGACTCCTCATCAAAATTAGTAAGCCCGGAAGCCTTCTCTCTGCTTCCCATAATCACCAGATTGATAAAACTGATGTTTTCAACACGGAAATTATCCGATGCGCCTTGTAATGCAATGATATTATCTGCCCCGGGAATGAATATCTCCTGATTGGCAATCACGGAGTTTCCCGGATAATAATACAGGTCCTGAGTCCCCTCATCATAATAATATTCACCCGGCATGTTTACCTGGAGGAGAATTTCAGGAGTTGTCAAACCCATCAGATTTGAAACTTCTATCCCTTTTCGTCTGTTTTCAAAAAGGTCCCGGGGCTTTGATAAAGGAATATTTTTTCGATAAATTGATCCGTTATAACTGACCCAGCCTGTTATTCGGCTTCCACCGGCTATAATAACCTTGTTATTAGGATTGGTTTCACCACTTCCATAAATAACCCGGTAGCCGTTTATTCCCGAATCTGCTTCCGAAAACACGACAGTTCCGGCATTATAATAAGTTCCCGCACTGAAAATTACTCTGATATCTTCGGACATCCCGTTATTTGCAATATATTCCCGCACCTTCGTCCGCGCCCCGGAAAAAGTCCTGAAAATACTCCCGGGGGTACCGGGATTGGTATCCGAGCCGGCATCGGAAACATAAAAAGAAACAGGATTAACATTGATAAGAATGAGCATAAATAGAATATTAATACAAAGCCATTTTTTAAGTTTCATTTTTCTTTTATACAAAGTCCTTGCTGCAAATTGGCGAGTACTTTCGCCACCTATTATTGTCTTTTTGCAAGAAGCTAATATATATTTATAATATCACTGTTATTGGTAAATGTCAAACAAATGAACTTTATTTTGCCTTTGGCCATACTGGCTTTGTTTAGTGAGCACCTCAGCCTGTTATTTCAAACAGATAAGCGAAAAAATATTTTAATATGAACTATCCGTATCTTCCGGGGGGGTGTTCATCTCGTCTTCGGAAGTATCGCCATTCCCATCTTGAGTATTCATCTCCGGTTTATCATCATTCGTCGAGTGCCTTTCACCTTTTTGATCTCTGAAAGAGATAAAGTGAACGGTTCTGGGAAGAAGATTCTCCCGGTCAAAGTAGATGCCGTCTTCATCAACATGTTTTGTCACTTTTAACAGTTGCTGCCCCGACGGGGGTCCCACGGGGATGACCATAATACCCTCGGGTGCAAGTTGTTTTAATAAGGGAGGGGGAATATGATCGATGGAACAGGTCACGATTATCCGGTCAAAGGGTTCTTTTTCCGGCCAACCGTAATAACCATCCCCGGTCACTCTCCTGATATTTCCATATTCCGGATAATTTTTTACATATTCCTGATAAAGCTGATTTGTTTCCGCGGCAAGTTCTTCTATAATTTCTATTGTAAAAACAAAATTTGATAATTCCGAAAGAAGCGCCGATTGGTATCCCGACCCGGTCCCGATCTCCAGCACCTTATGATACGGCTGCGGGGCAATTGTCTGTGTCATTAAAGAAACAATCCATGGATCCGTGATTGTCGCACCATACCCGATAGGCATATAGGCGTGCTCATATGCACGATTCAAGTTCCTCTTACGTATAAAATTCTCTCTCGGTGTCCGGAGGAATGCTTCCTTTATCCGTTCATCCCGGATACTTCGCCATTGGAGAAGATCCTGAACACAGTCCCACCGCCAGTCAATAAATCTTTGCTTTTCATTCGTATTGGCAAGCATATATTTTACAAATTCTTCCTTATTAACCATAGCCGGAAGAATTGCACGGTTTGTAATATCGTAACGAGGGACATCCTCACCCAAAGGAATAAGGACATTCTCACTCCATTCCTTATTTTCTCCCGCATTCGCTTCCAACAAGTCTTTTCTTTTTGATGATTGTGAATGAAAGAGTAAATAACCGACTAATAATCCGATAACAGCCATAAGAGTATGACTTATCAATAAAAATATAATATTTTTATGAACACTTTTTCGAGTCTTTGCTATCTTGGTGATACCTGCATTTTCTTTGTTCGTATCTCCCGCACACTCGGCACACAACCCGGGCTTTTTCACATCCAACCCACATGATGGACAACATGGCATAAAACAATTCCTCCTCATAATGCTAAACAAATGTAGAGCATCAGGATAATTAGATAATCTTCCGGGTTAGTATAGTGATAGACAATGGCCATGTCAATGACATTTTGGAAAAGAGATCAAACTTACTCTTTGAATGGGTTATGAAATCCACCCAATCGGGAGTAAAATTTACTCAAGATTAGCATGACGCTGTCTGAATTCTTCCAGATCGAGCTTTAATTGACTGGAAAGCACATTAAATAACGCATCAAGGCAAAGACTTACCGTATGTTCAAAGACCGCCGCTTTTAATACGATATGAGATTCGGAGACCGGGATAACAAGAATTCTATCCGAGACCTCTGCAATCGGTGATTCCGCTTCCGCGGTGATAACCACAACCATGGCACCGAGAGATTTCGCCCTTCGTGCTAAATATTCAGTATATCCCGTATGTCCGGTACAACTCAGGGCAACAAGACAATCGCCTTTTTGGGCAGCCGGTGTAATCGTTTCACCCGGGATATAAGCCGTAAGCCCTGCATGCATCAACCTCATCCCAAAACTGCGGGCGACAAGCCCGCTTCTTCCGGCACCTGTCACAAAAGTTCTCTTCATCCGGGGAAGAATATTGGCAAGGTCGATAAAAAACTCCCAATGAACGAGATCCATGGCTTTCTGGATGCTTTCGAGGAGATAATTACCTTCATTGCGAATTCTTCTTACATCAGGCATATATTTACGAAATAAAACTTGAAGATTGTTGATTTAATCTATTGATACGTTGGGCCAGGAGTCTGGCAAGAAAAATACCATAGTGAGGGTTCTTTTTAATAGCATCCAAAAAAGCTTCCTTTGATATTTTTAGCAAAACACTCTTCCCTTCCGAACGTACTGTTGCAGATCGTTTATTATTGAGCAAAAAAGACATCTCCCCGAGAAAAATATCCGCAGGTGTCAGATAAGAGATGACCTTTCCGTTCGCGATAATATTGAGCATTCCGGAAACAATATAATAGAGGAAATTAGATTCCTCACCCTCCTGAAAGACTATCTCATCTTTCTGGAAAACCACTTCCTCCTGCTCGATAAAGACTTCGGGGACCACATTACTTTCATTCTGCTGATGATAAAGCTTAAATCGGACTTCATTTCCTTTGGCATTATATTCAAGATCCGAAACATATATTTCAGCCATCATAATCCCGCGGCCGCACAACGCAAGAGGATCTCCCGACTGAATTTGTTTTTTCCGGTCTCTCCACTTAAATCCGTCTCCTTCATCACGAATAATAAAAGTCGACTCGGACTGAGAAATACGATACTCAAAAAAGACCTTCTTTTTATTAATGGCAGCGTCCTGATTTTTACGGCGAATCAGGTCAAAGATTTCTCTACCCGAATCAAGCCATTCGCTTTTCTCCTGAAATGAAATTTTACAATTACCATGCTCAATGGAATTAATAAGTAATTCACTTAAGGCGACATTAAGACATTCTTTTTTTTCGAGGTTGATGTAATTTGAATTAAAGAGATAATTTGATACAAGATGTGCATAGGTTACGACATCGAAGGGATCATTATCAATAATAAACGCCCCTGAAATATTTGACAGGAATTGATTCTGAATATGCCGCTGAAAAAGAATCTGTCTGTTCTGTTTTACAATCCGGAGTACCCGGGGAAATGAAAAATCGAATCGTGCTTTTTGGATAAGACTCACAATATTCGTATCTTTTACTTTTTCAACGATCTCTTTTTCGGATTCATTATCAAAAATTCCAATAATACCGCCATAATGAAGCCAGGGATCAGCCGTTATCCTATCCAATACGGAATAGATATCTATTGACTTGTCCATAAAATTAAAGACACTGATCTCGGGAAGTTCATAATTCAAATATTCAAGGCATTTTGCTTTTTCACGTAAAAATATTGGTTCAAATTCTCTCCCCAATTCATCGCAAAAGGTAAGAATCCTGTGGTTCAGACTCTCGTCCGAATTAAGAACAGCAATTTTTTTCATAGTATTATTATTTCACTATAATATAAAAAAAGGCTAAAAGTCAATAGTTAGAGAGATAAGAATTTTATTTTTGTATAAACCAATCTTAACAAATGTGAAATTTCAATTATTTCTTTTTAATATAAAGAAATAGAATTGAAACTTCCGGAGTTTATATCGAAAATTACTATTTTCAATATAAACTCATTAATCCGGAAAATCCAGGGTCGCGAAATAATCGTCAACTGTCTCGGCTCTTCTTATCTGCCTGACACTTCCATCAGATTGTAAAAGAAGTTCTGCCGAACGTAATTTACCGTTATAATTAAAACCCATGGAATATCCATGTGCTCCCGCATCATGGATTACCACAATATCCCCGACCTCAATCCCGGGAAGGTTTCTATCTATCGCGAACTTATCATTATTTTCACACAAAGAACCTGTGACATCATAGACACAATTCCGATCCATCTTTTCTTTGCCGGGTACGGTTATATGATGATATGCTCCATATAACGCAGGGCGCATTAAATTTGCCATACACGCGTCCAATCCCACATACTGTTTATAGGTATTTTTTTTGTGAAGAACCCGGGAGACCAGATAGCCATAGGGACCTGTTATCATCCTGCCGTTTTCCATAAAAAGTTTTACCGGATGAATTCCGGAAGGTCTGATTTTCTCATCATATGCTTTCCTGATACCCCGGGAAACCACATCAAGATCCACCGCATCCTGATCCGGACGATAGGGAATACCGATACCCCCTCCCATATTGATAAACTCAAAATTAATATCAAGTGCCCCGGAAAGCTCTAAAATCAGATCATAAAGCATGATAACCGTATCAACAAAATAATTCGGATCCAGTTCATTGGAAGCGACCATTGTATGAAGCCCGAACCGCCGGACCCCCTTATCTCTTAACAATTTATATCCATCAAAAAGCTGTTCCCTGGTAAATCCGTATTTAGCTTCCTCGGGATGTCCGATTATTGCATTCCCCGCCTTTAGCGGCCCGGGATTATATCGAAAACAAACAAGCTCCGGCAAACCAACATGTTTCTCAAGAAACGGAATATGTGAAATATCATCAAGGTTGATAATAGCTCCCAGTTCCTTTGCTTTCGCATACTCATCTGCCGGCGTATCATTCGAGGAAAACATGATCTCCTCGCCAATAATCGAGGATTTCTCTGCGAGCAGCAATTCGGCATAAGAACTGCAATCCGCACCAAAACCTTCTTCCCTTAGAATTTTCAATATGTATGGATTGGGTGTTGCCTTTACCGCAAAAAACTCCTTAAACCCCGGCACCCATTCAAAAGCTTTCTTCAGCTTTCCCGCATTCTCACGTATCGCCCTTTCATCATAAATATGAAAGGGAGTGGGAAATTTATTTATAATGGCTGTTAATTGTTCTTTAGTAAAAGGAACTGTTTTCTCTGTCATGGGAGCCTTTCTTATTCAAAATTAGAATTCTTATATCAGGACTTCATAATAGCCGCGTGAGAAAAGAAAGTCAATAAGGAGAGGAGGAAGAATTTTTTACTCCGGTTGAAAACGGATTTTCAGGAAAGGCGAAAAATATACTGCAAGCAAAGGGGGCAAAACGCGTTGAGTAATACCGCCGGAGTACCTGAAGATGCCGCGAAGGTTCTTCTGTTACAGCTCATTTCCTTCCACAAAGGAATAATATCCTTTTGTATTAAATATTATATGATCCAGTAGACTCAATCCCAATATTTCCGCGGCAGCTTTTAGCTGTTTCGTTATGTTAACATCTTCTTTGCTTGGAGTTAAATCTCCTTGCGGATGATTGTGTGCAACAATTACTGCAGATGCTCTTTCAGATATGACATCGGCAAATACCTCCCGGGGATGTACATGAGTTTTATTAATGAGTCCGATACTCACCACCCGGACACTCATTACTTCATTGGCTCCATTAATTGAAATACAAATAAAATGCTCCTGTTTTCTGTCTGCATAGTGTTGTATAAGAGGGAGAATATCCGGGGGAAATTTTATTTTTAATCCCTCAGGTTTTATACGCCGGCGAACAAATTCAAAAGCTGCCGAGATTGCCGCTGCTTTTGCATTCCCTATCCCGGGAATATTCGTAATATCATGAGCTGTAAACAACAACCCTTTATCATCGATGATTTTCACTATCTTTCCTGCCAATGAGAGGACATCGTCTTTTTGTGTACCCTTTCCCAAAATAATTGCCAAAAGCTCCTGATCTGAAAGATAAGCTGCTCCATTTTTAAGGAGCTTTTCCCTGGGACGCTCACTTTGGGGAATATCTTTAATTTTTTTCATACTCATACCTTTTTTAGTCGGCAGTTTTCAGTGGGCAGTCTGCAAGTGGGAGTCAGCAGTTTGCAACTGCCCACTGCTCACTTTCTTCTGCTCACTACCTTCTGCACACTGCCCACTAACTTATCTTTCTCTTCCATTATCCGTTCCAGCAGTTTTTCCGCCGGTTCGTCATTGGGATCTTGAGGAACCAGTTCTCCCCGGAAGGCTTTTGCAAGTACTGATTGGGAAAGCTTATCGACTTTGGCTTTGGCCCTTTGATAGTGAGCTTCCAGCTTGTCGGCAAGGGCGAAGAGTTTGTCTACCTGTCGGACGATTTCTTTTTGTTCTTCGAGGGGGGGGAGCATTAATGGTGTTCTCATAACAAGGGATTGATTAATTTTTGGCATACTCCCAGCAGTTCCTGTAGCATTAGACCTAAAATAATCTAAAGTATTGTAGCTTTGGAGAGATAATAAAAGAAATTTAGGTAATACTTTTTCTATATTTGCTTTAACTTTCATCATTAAATCGGGGTAAATAAAGTTATAACTTTTACCAGGATAAATAGCAGATATACCTACATAATTAATTGAATTACTTCTTTGAATTAGTATATCATTTGTTTCTAACCACAAATGAGAATCTTTGGGAATTTCTTCATCTATATATTTAAAACATTTTTCATTAAATATCCCTGTTGTAGTTGCTGTTAAAGTCAATGATTTTACAGATGTTTTATATTTTACAGATTTTGGAGAATAGCCATTGCGAGGTTTACCAATTATAACATCTTCTAGTTTGCATTCCAAAAGGTTTGAGTTATGCTCCTCCCGCCACTTCTCGGTCAGTTTCCCCGTAACCGCGGCAGTCAGCACCGATTGGCGAAAGCGTTTGATAATGACCGGTACCTTATCCAGCCGGGCTTTCACCGAATCAATGCGGGGCATAATGGCATCCAGCTTGGCGACGATGCGTTTTTGTTCGTTGAGGGGTGGGAGAGGGAAAGACATCAATTTTAAATGTGATGGGCCATAATTAAATATTGCACTACCAGTTTTATGTGCAATTATTTGAGAATAATAATTATCAGAAGTAAGAAAGTGCTTTATGAAATTCTGTAACAAAGTGTCTTTATGATATGAGCGAAATCTAATTACGCTAGTGTTTAGCATTAAAGGTAAATCTTCTTTCCTAATAATTGCCACTTTCCCAAG
>JAFGRV010000397.1 GCA_016934975.1 Spirochaetales bacterium
AGTACTTCGTGATCATATTATTCAGTTATATAATGAGTGATTACTTTTAAGAAAAGATATCTACTGTTATGAGAATTCCTTTACTTCGTATAAAGGAATATCTTTGTGCTTGGGAAGATGATATTACCGGTACCCTATTATTCACAACATGAAAAAGACTCAAATGGTAATCAAGTTCTGGAATATCCATTACGAGATATAAGACTATCTGATAATTCTCCCCCGGAACTTCCTTTTTTACATAATAAAGAAATAATCAGGGAATTAACATCTGAATATATCTGTAATACCACAAAACAAAGAATACTTAATAGCAATGATGAAAGAAATCAGAGTATTTTAGGAAAGGATATTTGGCCGGATATACCTTATACATGGGATAATGTCATATTTTCCCCTAATCAGCCTTGGAGACTAAAGATTTACCTAGGTGCATGTAATATCACCAGCTTGGCGATGATTCTTGATTATCTTGGCTATTTTGTTCCTGCCCGTGGGGGACCCGGGAAAATAGTGCAGGATATTTTTGCTAATGGTTTTTGGTCTCAATATAAAAGTATGGCACGTGCCCGGAATGTATCCACGGAAAAAACGACAGCAGACTATGGGAATAAAATATGTCAGCAATTCAGGATTATCGAAAATATAAACAACCTGGATACATTTGCCAGGGTATTATATAACGCCGAGTCCAGGGCAGGCCATAATCTTGGTGCAACGAGTAAAGATGATTTTATTAATAAAATCAGGGAAATTCTTCACCAGGGGCTCCCTATTCTTTTCCAGAACGGGTTATATAACACGTGCAGAAATAAAGGCATTGTTGAGACCGGTCACTATGCGATAATAATCGGGATTGATGATGAAGAAGATGGTTATGTTTATGTGAACGACCCGTATGGTCGCAGTGAGAACCTGGTTTATAAAGAAATAAATCCGGAAATTACCGATGAAAACAGATGTGAATTATTCTCAAAAATTCCAATAAATGATTTTAAAAAAGTAATACCCATCAATCCACGAATTCTTATTATCAATAAAAAAAATCCCGACTCTGCTCCTCCGGAATCTGAACCTGCGGAAGAGGAAGAACCGGTCATGATACATCTTGAATCCAAGGGGGATGAAATTGAGCATATTCATTCCCGTATTCAGGATTCGGAAAAAATCTATCTTTATAAAATACTCCCCGCACTTCCGGATGTAACATTTTCAGATGCGAAATTTCAGGAACTTGTCTCTCATTATCGTGAGAATATTACGGACAAAGAGCATAGATGTATTCGTCCATTAACTCAGGGGTTTGGGTATACTCCAAAAAAACACTGGTATACATGCGGATATCATATGGGCATTGATTTACATGTTGAGTTGAAAACGCCCATTCGTGCGGCACATCCCGGAAAAGTATCCAAAAAAAATGAGGAAAGTCGAAACGGCGAGGCATATGGCTATGGATCATTTATCGCTATCCGGAACGAAGAAATGCTTATAGAAACACGGTACGGTCATTTATCACATGATCGTATGTTTGTTGATGAAGGTGACGATATATATACCGGGCAGGTTATCGGTGAATCGGGGAATACCGGATATTCCAGCGGACCTCATCTGCATTTTGAAATTCGCAAGTTAAAAAAAGTAAAGAAGGATGGTAAAGATGTATTAGAAGAAGATGTGTTTTTTCCCATACCCGGAAATGATTTTATTGGCCTTGGAAAATTTATTAATCCCCTGGGAAGCCTTGTTGAGTGGTATTATACTATCATTCAGGTTGTTTTTCCCATGGAAAATGCCATGATAAAATCCCCGCTTTATTATTTTTATAAAGCGGAAGTCGCACGGGAAGGGTATTACCCCTTTGGATTAAGCCGCACTCTTCATGGTGGAATACATATTTTTTCCGATGCCTACTATGAAAGAATAGGTGATCTCGGCAGCGATACTGCGATGTTCGAAGAAACTGTCTCTACCGGCATGATTCCTGTGACAGCCATCGCCCCTGGATATATAATTGCTGCCCGTTTTGCTTCCGAACATACAAAATTGGAAGAAACAGATCCGGAAAATGATATTTTCAGGAAGTTTGTAAATAATTACTCCGGGTTTGTATTAATCCGTCACGATATTACAATCAAAGAAGAGGAAGATGATGTCCCTCTATATAGCCTTTACATGCACCTGGCACCTCTTTCCCTTCCCGGTGATGAGATATATGATACGGCCGCCGATTATTGGAAAGTGGGATGGATTCGCAGGATCGTAAAGCTAAGAAAACAAAGATTATTAAAAATTAAACCAAAAGATAAAATGACTGCCGCCGAACTTTTTGATACGTATTATTTGACTGATCATATTACTTCATTTGACAACCATTTTCAGTTCAGATGTATTGGTAAAGAAGATATTTTCTCTCTTGATGCCCCTGTTCGGACTCCGGATGATAAGACTGAATATCGAAGGACCGCATTTTTAAAGGAACCTCCGGAAGATGCAGGAGAAGCGATTTCCGAACTTCCCTTCGGAACACTCATGACTTTTACTGAAGCCTTTATTCCCGTGAGCCTGGGCGAGACTATCGGTTTTATAAAAGGCGAGAAGGGGATTTCCAGAGGATACCTTCATTGGGAATTATTCAGCCTTAAAGGAACCGATACACTGGATAAACTCATATCAGCACTGGGAGATCTGGATATTGATTCCGGTATTTTTAAAACTTTCTCGGATAAGGATAATAATGATAATTATCTACAGAAAAAAGAATTAGAGAAGATGTTAAATGATTACAGCTCTTTGGATGCATCCCAGGCAGAAAAAGATAATTCGGAAGCTCTTGAAATGCTTACTCAGACCCTTCCCTCCGATAACCTGAATCTGGATAATTTTATGATCGGGAATTATAGGAATAAATTAATCCATCTGTTTACCGATCAGGATTTTACTTATAGAATTACTTTAAAAGTAGACAATGAAAGAATTGACAGTTATTTTGATGAACACCATGTATATATTAATTTTTATAAATATATACTTGTGAATGGGATAAAGGGGAGAGAATTATTATTAAATGAGACTGTTCCATTTACAATCGGTGAACTTAAGGCTGGGAAAGAAGTGACTATACCTCTGGAGGCTGAACTTATTGAAGCTTCCTGTGTTATCGGGAATGTATATATAGAAGTCTGTGGGAAACAAGCTGATCTTTTTAATCAAATTGTTAACCAGCGGCTCCGGAATATCAGACTTGTACATACATCAGAATGGACTCAGCAGGCGATGGATAATCTGCTTAATACATTGAAAGAAAAAAAATATTTAGATAGTCATTATATTGAAGAGGGTGTCGAAAAAAAAGATGAAAGCGATCAGGCTACCATAGATCGACATTTTAAGGCGCTTTATCCCCTTGTGTGGTGGGATCGTCCCTTGAAGGATGATACGAATATAAAAAATGAAGCAGATCCTTTTGGGGAGGTCCCTATTGTAGGAAACGAGGACTCGGAAAAGTCATTATTCAGTGATGATTTTTTAGGGACCGAAGGTGATGTTGAGCACCTGCACCCGGTCACAACCCTCTGGATGCTTCAACTTCTGACAAGCGTGAATAAGATCCGGTTCAAAGAGAGGTGGGATCAGGTTGAGAATGATGGGAGTAATCCGGTAATAGATTTTGCATGGGTTTTTCCTTCACGATTCGCGGATAGTATGCTCACTTTACTCCCGAATTTCGGACAGGAAGGGTTCCTTCTGGCGATTGGCGAAAATTACAGGAAAGGGGATGAATCGGATATATCGATTTTTAATCCGGGGATTGGAAAAAGCTTAAAAGTAACAAAATTACTTTACAATACCGATGGTATTTGCATCCACCCAATTGCTCCCTGTTTGTGGGGTGTCTGGCGATTACCAAATATTGATAATGAAAATACAAATAAGGATTTGATTCAAATACAAGTAAACAAACCTCAATTACTCGGGTTTCCTGTTTATATGCTCATAGAAGAGACTGTTAAAAATGAAAATGAAGAAGAGGAAAAGAGAGAATTTCTCACTATCTATCTTCAATTCCGTGGGGATACCGGTTCTGTACCGGAGTGTATGGAAGGATTTCTTTTTTTTCAGATTCATCAGTATACAGAATCCCCGGCAGAAGAGGGAGAAGAATCCCCGGCAGCAAACAGTGAAGCAACTCCGGAACCGGGTGAAACAAATGAAAAAACTATCCAATGGGAAACTCTTGATAATGCTTTTCCGGTAAAAGCAAAGAGAGTACGGGATGGTGATTCATTTATAGTTATAAAGTGCGATTTAACAGAATTCAGACAGGAACATTTCCCTGCAGAACAGGATGAAAATCAATTTATAGATGTACGTATTGCGTTTTTTTGTCCTAATGGAGGGTTTCTGTGCTATAAAGATGAGATAATCCCGGAGAAGATTAATACAGAACCAATTGAAAAAACTTTCGAATCTTTTATTAATGATACAAAAATTGAGAAAAATGGATCTGCCTATTATGATTTGCTTTGTTGCGGTAATACGGGAATTGATACCTGGGATCCGGATAAGGATTTTATCCCATTAATAATAAAAAATAAACCAACCGGTGTGTATTACACTCCCAACTGTAATGATTTGCATTATTTTAGTGATAATAATAATGCAAAAGGCAGCCTTCAAAGTGGATATTTAAAGAATGGTGATCTCCTGCGTAAATTAACAGGGGAAACCGTAAGTGGGAGTTATAAATATTACCAGATGTTTTGGGAAGGTCATGGTATTATCTGGTGTGCTTCTGCATTTCTTACCCTTCTCTATAATAATGCCTATGTAGAAGAGGAGCTTTATACTTCAACTATTGATTGCTTACGGAATTTTAAAGATGTAAATGATAATTTTTCATTCAGTAATGAGTATGCTCAGAGATTAACTACAAATCATCGATTTAAAAAATTGAAAGAGCGAGAATATCTCTATAATATTGAGGGTTTTACGACAAAAATCTGGTATAAAATAGAAAAAGAAAATGGGGATATTGCGTGGTGTTTTAGCGGATATGTCCGTAAGATATAATAGTATAAGGAAATTATGAAAAAATTCAGGTTTTTCATAATTAAGTCGTGAGTAATAAGGAATGAAGAATGGCAGTAGCAAAAGGTGAAACCGGGATTGGCTTTCATAATGAATATAAAATAATTTTAACTCCATTTCTGGAATATCTTGATTGTACCTACACTCTCGAATTTGATGATAATAAAAAAAATATGATCACACTAAAAGATTTTTCCGGTTCGTTTGTCAGTTCATGTCACCGGGAGAAACTGCCGGATTCTCTGAAGGCTTATTGGAAAATCACCCTCCTTAATAGTGATACTCCGATAAAAGCATATATGGAAAATGCGATTAATATTACCACTTCGGTACATAGAGAATTGCAAAATGCAATTCAATACCGGTTTTCCATGAAGGCGGGCCAGCAGATCCAGTCAGATCTTTTTGAACTATTACTCGATCATAACGCGAATAATAGCAGTGGATTTATCGAACTTGTTTTGGAAAATTCCTTTTCCGGGAATGAAGGGATAAATCCTCTTGATGGAGAAGAGTTTCGTATTATTGCAGATGTTTCCTGCACGCTGGAAGTGACGACCGGAGAATTGTCAGACGCTAAGATCGGGGATCCTGTCTCCTTTCGGATTACAGGGCCGAGTAATTCTTACACAATTCCTGAAGGGAGTTCTTTCAGACTTATTATCTGGGATGATGATTCCACCGAGGGGGTATATGATTATACAGAATGGAATAATCGACCATCAAACAGAGCATTGTATGATTTAGGAACTGACCTTTCCAAACGGGTGGACTGGAGAATCGGCTTTGATGAAAAAAATGAATTTATATTTCCGATAAAGAAAAAAACAGAAGAAATCAGGATTGCGGGAGCTACTCCCACTTATAATTATTATTCTTATGCCCTCCAGCTTACAAAAACAAAGGATGGCAGATTACTTACCCTCACGGTATTTCAAGCTCAGGATACGATTAAAGTAAAATTTACACATAAGCCGTATTTAATTAATTTTGGACTCATCTCTACGGATTACCCGGGCATGACCGTACCCTATATGCAATACAATGTAACGGGGTCATTGTGGATAGGGAATTTTTCCAGGGATCTTGATAGCCTTCCGGTAAAATTTCATTTATATTGTCATAATGCTCAGGGTGGTGATACTCGTGAATATAACAATAATTTATCAGTAGAAAAACACCTTATCGGCCATATTGTTCGATTTCAGTTAGGAGAAATTAGTAAAGATTACCAACCGGATGAAATTTCTGTTACCGTAAGTTTCCCGCAGGCAAAACCGGATAAAACTATTCAACAAATTATTTCATATAATGCCGCTGATAACAGTCTTTACAATAATAATAAAGAGCTGAAAGCAAAGGAATGGAGAATAGTGAATTCTTCCGATTATATTGTTATGGAAGAATTCCTGGTTGATGAAAACACAGCACCCCGGTATTCTCTCCGGGGGATCAGGATGAAAGTCGGATTACCTAAAGGATACATTCACTCACGCTATGAAGGGCAAGCGGTTACCCTTTTTCTTCGAATTTTTGTGAGAAAGGAAAAAATCACTGTTACTCAGGTCTCCGGACAAACGACACCGATTACGACAATTGAGCTTAAGAAAGTTCGAATTCGATTAACCCCGGCGATCAGCCGGTTTATTAAGCGTAATAATGTTTTTATCTTTAACCCCACTGATGACCAGGGTTATAAAAAATGGAATGATGTCCAGCTTACTTCATTAGACAATATGGAATTCAGTCTTTATACAAAGGATTTACATGACCGATATACGGCTAATTCTTATTGCATTCCGATTATAGAAGGAGAGATATATTTATTGGATTTTAATGGGAATCGTATATAATACATAAAAAACAAAAAACACTTTATTCGTATATGTATAGAAAAAATAGAATATATCTGTTAATTCAAATAAGTGATAATTTATTAAATTATCAGTTTTCTTGTTTTGAGTTGTGATGCTGCCCTTTTGAATTCAATGTTTCCGTATCATGAAGGCATTCTTAAAACGGATTAAGGAAAAGAGGGATTTATTGTAATGGTAAATATTAACAGAAAGAAGATGAAAAATAGATAATAAAAGCAGGAATTTCAGGCACAGAAGGAAGTGTTAATCATAACTGCATTTTATATTCACATTTTTATATTATAATTGTTCCAAACACATTGTCGGAAAATCATACCCATTGACAGGATAGATGAAATAATAATTATTATAAGTAAGTACTATGCTCATGAAACACCGGCTACGACTTTTCATCAGTCTCATGATCTTTATACCGGGAATAGTGTTTATGTCACAAATAAATTATCAATTTATAACGCTTAAAGACCTTATACAATCTTCAGATGCGATTTTATTAATAAAGAAACAGGATCCTTTCGAAGAGATACAAGAAATTCCCCTGTCAGAGACCAATCCCAAAGCCTACCCCTTTCATAAGAGGGCTTTATATTTTATCGTTATGTTTGTCTTGAATACAATTGATACTCTTTAGATAGAGACTGATATTATAGTCCACCGCGTAAATAAAGTCCTGGACTTTGAGATGGACCGGCTTTATTATGTGGAAGGAATCGAGGAATCACCGGAATAGTTTTGTTATCAAAGTCGTCCGGAAAAATCAACTCATACTTGCAGTTTTTTATGAACATCATCATAGTAAACCTATATAATATAATGCAGGGAGGAAAATAATCGTGAATATTGTTGTCATGGATGCTCATTCCGTAGATCATGGAGATGTGAGTTTTGATGAACTGACGAAATCCGGGATTTGTACTTTTTATGAGAGAACTCCGGCTCATCTTGTTTATGAACGTTCAAAAGATGTGCAGATAATTCTGACAAACAAGGTTGTCTTTGACCGGGCTACAATTTATTCGCTGAATCACCTTTCGTATATTGGCGTTCTTGCAACAGGGTATAATAATGTTGATATAAACGCAGCCATTGAGAGAGGGATTGTCGTTACGAATGTTCCGGCATATAGTACACAATCCGTTGCGCAGCTGGTATTCGGATTTATCCTGGAATTAAATATGAAAATAAATCATCATAACCGGATGGTCCACGAGGGAAAGTGGTCTGTGAGTAAGGATTTTTGTTTCTGGGATTATCCCCTGGGTGAATTAGACGGGAAAGTTCTCGGGATTATTGGTTTTGGCAGGATCGGACAGGCTGTTGCCCGGATCGCTCAGGCTTTCGGTATGAAAATCATTGCTTACAGGAAGCCGAAAACCGGAATCGAAAAGAGCTCAGTGGAATTTATGCCCTTAAAAGAAATCTTTGAACGGAGTGATATTGTCACCCTCCATTGCCCCCTCACCAACGAGACCCGGGGGATGGTGAACAAAGAGATCCTTGGGCTGATGAAAAAGGAAGCTTTTATAATTAATACAAGCAGAGGACCTGTGGTAAATGAAAATGATCTTGCCCTGGCCTTGAACGAAGAAACTATATCCGGTGCCGGTCTGGATGTTCTTTCCACAGAACCCCCGGATCCGAAGAATCCACTTCTGACTGCTAAAAATTGCATCATCACCCCCCATATCGGGTGGGCGACAACTGCTTCCAGACAGCGGCTTATTGATACTGCGGTGAAGAATGTGAAAGCATTTATTGCGGGAACACCTCTGAATGTTGTGACAGTGTAGTGTTTTACTTACTTTTCTATTACTACGTAATGCGATCGTATGTCGTAACCTCTTCATCAATTCTGCCAAATACAATTGTCGCATTCTCTCTATCATTCCTGTTGAAAACAATTGTCGTATATTTTCTATCAACCCCTTGCATCAACAATTGCACAATAATAAAATTTTATGAAATTAATAGAAATATTACTTTACATATGTTAAGTAGTATGTTACATTTAAACCAATGAGGATTAAATACGAGTCAGATGTATTGCAAGGTGTTGTGAGGATTTTTTAGTTTTAAGACGGTTGTAACAAAAGGAGGGGAATGGAGAATTATACCGGCAGTGAATAAGGTCGTGAGTAATATGGATTATTGCTATAATAATTCGTTAACCGGTCCTATACCTATGGACAAAACGTTAATATAAAAAAATAACAATTATCCGAAAAATACAAAACGAAATACCCCGCCTGTGTAGGTAGGGACAAACGAATAAGCATTGCTGTTTTCATGCACTCCATTCCTCCTCCGGGCAACCGGAGATCCGGAGTAACAAGGCTGAAATAGGGTTGAATATTTTTTTAGAATTTGAATACCCAGAGGTTCTTTAATTCTTCCAGATTATTCAACACTAACATGGTATTTTTTTCTCCTACCTTTTTCTTTAATAAATGAATAAAGGTACCTGTGGAGTTTGTGTTTTGTCCGATTAATCCTTCTGTTTCCATTTCTGACAAGGTCTCTCCCAGTTGATTTTCCATTTTTTCCTTAAAAAGCCTGTCAAATTCATCCTCCACATCAAGCCCTTGGGTAAACTCACTTATATATTCTTCTTTTGTCTTTCCCTGAATTTGATCCATATGTTCTGCCTGGAGAATCACGTTCATACATATGGAGATGACCAGACTGGTATTGCTGAACTCTTCCTGATTTTTAAATCCGTTATTCACAATAATATCATTATAGGGAGATAAATCAATCGGAACCTGGGCTTGCACTTTTTCCGGGAGTTCCGGCGCAAGGTGATTGAATTCTTTTATTACCTTGATATATGACTTCACCTGGGTATCATTCATCGTAATCTTTTGTGCTTTACTGCCGGTTGGTTTGCTTCCGGAATTGCCGCAGGATAATAAAAGTAAAAAGAGAAAGAAACAACATAATAGCTTAGTTTTCATTATTTTCTCCAACACCACTGATCTTAACACGAAGTCTTTAAAAAATTATATTAATAGTATAAATGAAGGTTGAAAGAAATTCCATTAATTTTACCTATATATCTGATTAGCAGATTATCTACAATTGTCGTACCTTTGTCCACTCCCTATTCCTGTGACTTCTTCCTTCGTGTTCGCTGTAACTCATGATCCGGAATACAGGGGTTCGGGAAATCCAGGGATAACTCAATGAACACCTTAGCCTCATCCGTTGTGGTGGTCCCGATAATGACCATATCCTGCCCCGAAGAGTATTCCGGACAAATGTCAGCGCTGCAATGGGGAAAAGTCGTCCGGTTGCCAGGGGTAAACCTAATAGTTATAAAAGAATATGACACATCCAGGATCGATTTCAATATATAATTATTCTGTCAAACTCGCTGTATTAAATTATTGTATATCATACCTGATTACGACTGCATTAAATAAAAAGCAAAACAATGTTTTTGAAATATCATTGTCTTATCGACAAACACAGGTTTCCTATCAATATAAAATGTTGCGGGCATAAAGCGGTAAGAAGAATGAGTAAAAGACTATTTTCTTTCTTTAACTTGATGTAATACTTAATAAACATAATTATCCGGAATTTGTGAAAAAAGGATTGCCATTTTATTTTTTTTTTGAGATATTTATATTA
>JAFGRV010000398.1 GCA_016934975.1 Spirochaetales bacterium
TCGCGTGGATCCTGGCATTATGGGTTCCGGTAAAATATAAATGAAAACAATCTGCGAATTCAGTCTCAAAATCCGCTTTAACAATCTCCACATCAGGATTCACCTGTTTCACGTCATAAAGAGCCTTCTCCCAATACGCATCAAAGTCCCCGGGGCGGGGATTTGTTCCCCGGTAGTGCTTCAATTGCTCTAAAGGCATATCAAGTACTGGCATATTTCTTCCTCACTTAACATAATCAAAATATTTCCATAGTATAAATGAAATACCCGATTATGGCTATAATAAAATCGACAATTCAAAAAATTGGGCTTATAAACAGCTTCTTATTTAAGGACAAGAGTGTGAAAATCCGGGATAGATAATGAGAAATAACTGCGAAACCTATTTAATGGAAGAAAAGAGGAACTGGTCCATAGGAGGCTCATTAAGGCTGATAGTATAAAAATAAATTATTACCAACAAAATAATGACTTGCTTTATAAAATTCCATCGCTTATACTTTCTTTATTATGGGCATCTTTAAAAACAGTAGTTTTTAGAGGTCCCCTTTATTTTCATAACGGAGAAAGGGGAATTACCATTGAAAAACCATATAATACTCTTCTTTATTATAGTTATTACAGTCACATTTTCGGGACAGTTTCTATATCCTGAAATAAAAGAAAAAACTTTTTTAGCTGCCGATCTGGTATTACATATCCATGTTCTGGATGATGACTTGATTCATTGTGAATATTACACAAAAGATAATGAACCGGGCAATTATGATCCGTTTTATACTTCTCCGATGATCGATAATAAAGATTATAACGGACCTGCTGCTTATAAGGATAATTCACACAGCCTTGAAACGAAGGAAATAAAGCTGGAAATTGATGAAACGAATCTAGGTGTAAAATTTTTTGATAAAAAAAAGAATAAATACCTTACATCCATTGTCATGGCAGATTATAAGAACACCTATAAAAGAATGGATATTGATCCGGGAAACATAAGGGATACATATGGCTTGGGTCAGCAGTTTAAAATCCTGGGGTCAACCGAGGGTGACTGGATAGATCATAAAGTACGGACATCCGGGGAGTTCGGGAATGTATTCGAATCATTTGGTTCTATAGCCGGTATGGAAGGAAACGTTCAAATGCCTGTACTTTACGCCACAGGTGATGATGGAAGCAATTACGTTTTATTTCTGGATAATATTTACAAGCAAAACTGGGATTTTTCCACATTCTGGTGGCGGGTGAATATGTATGGCGATCAAGTACGATTTTATTTTATGACAGGGGAAGATTTTCCCGATCTAAGGAAAGATTATATGGAACTGGTCGGGAATCCGCCCGTACCCCCAAAGAAAGCATTCGGTTTATGGGTTTCCGAGTTCGGATATAAAAATTGGGATCAGATAGATACGATCTTAAGAGGATTACGAAAAGATAATTTCCCCATAGACGGTTTTGTTCTTGATCTATTCTGGTTCGGGGGAATACTGGGCAAAAAACCGGAAAGTCCGATGGGAAGGCTGGACTGGGATATTAATAATGAGGATGGTAATGACTATTATTTCCCCGGGACGAAAGAAAAAATCAAATCATATTCACTGGACAATATCGGTATCGCGGCAATCGAAGAATCTTATATCTGTGAAGACACCGATACATATGAAGACGTGCAAGATTACCTCGTAAAAAGCAAAGGAGATCCGGAAAAACCGGCTCTATTGACAGAATGGTTCGGAAAAGGAGGGATGTTAGACTGGTCAGACATGGAAGGCGCTGCATGGATTCACAATAACAAACGATATGAAAACTTGATAAAAAAAGGAGTTACCGTACACTGGACAGATCTTGGAGAACCGGAAAAATATGATAAGGAAGGCATATACGACGGGATCGAGGAAACGAAGCATGGAAAGAAAAATAAACATGCGGATATTCATAATATATATAATCTTTTATGGAACAAATCAATCTATGAGGGCTATTATAACAAAAGAAAAGAAATAAATACCAGGTCATTTATTCTGACACGGTCGGGAGCCTCGGGAATTCACAGGTTTGGGACTGCCATGTGGTCCGGAGATATCGGATCAAACCTAAAACTCCTGGCTACACATCTTAACTGTCAGATGCATATGTCGTTTTCCGGAGTCGATTATTACGGAGCAGACATTGGTGGTTTTAGAAGAGAAGGCGTTGAAGGAAGCAATGATGAAGAAAGAAAAAAATATGAAAATGTGATGTATACACAGTGGTTTGCGAACGGATGCTGGTTTGATACTCCTGTCCGGCCCCATACGGATAATACCTTTCAGACCAGTAAAAAATATAATACCGCACCCAACCTGGTGGGCGATGTAAAAAGCAACCTTTATAATCTGCGGCAACGTTATGAATTGATTCCCTATTACTATTCATTAGCATACCGTGCTTATCTTTTCTCCGAACCTGTCATCCCTCCCCTTGTTTTTTATTATCAGAATGATAAAAATGTTCGGGATATGGGACATGAAAAACTCATCGGAAAAGACATTCTCGTAGCAATTGTTGCGGATATTAATGAAAAACAGAGGAATGTGTATCTTCCGGCAGGGACCTGGATAAATTATCATACAAACCAGCGTTACACTTCCGCTGGTGCTTTTATAAATGATATACCTGTTTACGGAAAGGATAAAAATAACGATAACATCTTCAGACTTCCCGTATTTGTCCGGGCCGGAGCAATTCTGCCCCTCATGTACGTGGATGAGTACACGAAGGATGTTTTCGGAAACAGGACCGATGAAAGCCTGCATAATGAACTGATCCTAAAGGTGTACGAATCGAAAGAAAATAATAAGAAGGATACTTTTACCTTATACGAAGATGATGGTATCACACTTCATTATGATAAAAATAAAAAACCGCTCTATAAATACAGAACAACCCTGGTATCCCAGAAAAAAAATAAAAACAGGATTGATGTAACAATCGATAAAACCCGGGGTAAGTATCCGGGTGAAATAACAAGAAGAGATAACATTGTCATATTATTTACTGATAAACGAACCCCAAGTAAGGTGAAGATCAATTCGTTTTGGATTTTTTCCTCATCCCTGGACCACCTGGGGAGTAAATCGGAATTTATGGATTCGAAAAAGCCAAGCTATTATGTTGACGGGGATGTTGTTTATGCAAAGTCCGGGGTCAAACCGGTGAAAAATGTAAAAAAGTTCAGCTTTTTTTTCGAGGAATAGCTCTCCTTAATATCCGGTTATATTTTTTTTCCGATATACATGATATGGGGACTGGCCCCAATTAAAGCCGGTTCGGATTCCAGTTTCGATAATAATTGCAATATTAGTGAACGGGTTTCACTATTTTCCCAATGTTTCTCCAGATCTTTAATTGTATAGGCAATTCCTTCTATCCCGATCATGGATTCAAAATTAAATCCGGCCTGCTCCATCTCTTCTTTTATTTCACCGGGAAAATGAAAATAGGAATCGGTAAAAAAGTATTGATTGTCAGTAGTATTTTTATGTTTTCCGTTTTTAAGATCCTGCATCATGATAGGTAAAAAATCTTTATCTGTAAAATTGCCGCTGCAAAAACCGTCAATAATAGAGGCAAATTTGGAAATCCCCACGGCAAATATAATTCCCCCTTTTTGTAGTACCCGGTATGCTTCTTGTAACGCTTTTATCCGGTCCTGTTTATTCTGTAAATGATATAACGGATCCATTAATAAAATGATATCGGCAAAATTATCTTCAAATTGAAGGTCCAGAGCATTACCGATGGTACAGGATGTAAGGGGCCGGTCTTTTTGCAGGGACGATGCTTTTCTTGCAGCTTCTACATGTTTGGGAACAGGATCAATCAAGTGGACTTCATAATCGTCCAATCGGGATAACCAGCAGGAATAGATTCCCGCAGCTCCACCGATGTCAAGAATAACTGCGGGAGGTTTTTTCAGATATTTTTGAATTATTATTTGAGAACGTACGAATTCAATCCGGCCCCATGTACCGGTTAATCTATTTTCTTCATCAAACTGATTATAATATTCTTTTATAATATTAATTTCATTATTTGACATACTATCTCCTGTTAAATATTACGTTTCATTTCTTAAAAGATTATACAATATTTTTCATAAATGTAAAAGATTGCCATGTACAGAGTGGTTCCGAATACCTTTCCCCGGGAACAATTGTCGTAGTTACGGTAAATAGAATGGTGGTACCATCAGCCGAATACCTCACATTACTTTTTTCTTGACTTTTGACCTTAATAGACATATCATAAAATACAAAATGAAAGTAACGATAAAAAAACATTAAAACGAAATACAAAAAGGAGAAACACATATGAAGCGTCAATCCCTTATAATAAGCACGATTTTATTCTTTTTTCTTTCTACAGCACTTTTTGCAAATCCGGAAGTCATACCCGTTGGAGAACAATTCTATGATACAAGCGGGAATCTGCTCCAGGCCCACGGCGGGGGCATTTGCTATTATAACGGATATTACTATTGGATCGGCGAGAATAGAAGCGGGGATATCCTCGTGTCCTGTTACCGCTCGACCAATTTTAAAGACTGGGAATTCCGGAATCATATTTTACGGCGCTCTTTTCACTCCGAACTCGCCAACGCGAATATTGAACGGCCCAAAGTTGTCTACAATCCCCAAACCAACAAATTTATCATGTGGGCACATAAAGAACTTACATCGGATTACGGACAGGCAAGGGCGGCCGTTGCCGTGTGCGATACAATAGACGGCAACTACACCTGGCAAAGAAGTTTCCGGCCCTTAAACCACATGTCCAGGGATTGTACCCTTTTTATCGACGATGACGGCAGAGCATATTTTATATCGGCGGCAAATGAAAATTATGATCTCCATATCTACAGGCTTACCTCCGATTTCCTCGATATCGAAGCTCTTCTTTATATTTTTGACGGCGACCACCGTGAAGCCCCCGCGATCTTCAAATATAACGGTACCTATTTTCTTGTCACTTCCGGCGCAACAGGGTGGGATCCGAACCAGGGGAAATACAGCACTGCACAAAACCTCTCCGGACCATGGTCGGGGTGGCAGAACTTCGGCAACGGAACAACATTCGAATCACAGCCCACATACATCCAGCCGATACAGGGCTCCCAAAAGACATCTTATCTCTATTTAGGCGACCGGTGGGCAGGTGCCTGGGGCGGACCGGTAAATGACTCCAAATACGTATGGCTTCCCATCAACCTGCAATCATCTTCGAGTATCTCCATTTCTTATTCCGATACCATCTCCATTGATACGGACACAGGCATTATCACGAACGGAGAAGTGATAATAGACCCGGCAAATGTCGCGTACAATAAACCGGCGGCCGCATCCTCAGAGGAACCGGGGAACCCGGCATCCAATGGCAACGACGGCATAACAGGGACCAGGTGGTGCGCCACAAACGGAGACACCGGACAATGGTGGCGTGTGGATCTTCAGCAGGAATACACCATTACCGAGGTGAGCATCCGTTTTGAGTTTGCCGACCAGTATCAATACATCGTAGAAGCATCGACAGATAATAACAACTGGTCGGTAATCATCGACCAGCGAAGCTCCGGCTCCACTGCCCAGGTGCGGACGCACGGGGTAAACACCCGGGCCAGGTATATCCGGATCACCTACACAGGTCTCGCCTCCGGACGCTGGGCATCCCACTACGAATTCTCCGTAAGGTCCGAAAATCAAACAACCCCGGACCCCACACCTGTTGCCACTCTTACACCTGCTCCGACCAATACCCTGAATTTAGGTGATGTAAACAGCGACAATAGTATCGATATAGTTGATGCCCTGCTTATTGCCCAGTACTACGTGGGCTTAAATCCCCCGAATTTTAACCCCGGCGCAGCGGACACCAATTGCGATGGAAACAGAGACATCGTGGACGCACTTTTGATAGCCCAATTTTACGTAGGACTTATAACTCAATTTTGCTGAGTGGAGTTTTTAAAAAAACTCCAAATCAAAGGCACGGAGTGACTTTGATAGATAATTATACCCTTGAAATTACGCACAACCTGTGGTACATTTATAATGTAGTTATGATATAACCATAAGTAGTTTTAACTATTATTTTAAAGAGAGGTCGAAAATGAACAAAAACCATACAATTATATTAATCTTTATCATATCATTAACTTTTATACTTTCGGCCTGTCCCCCAGCGGATGACCCGGGTCCCACAGCATCACCCACTCCCGGACCAACTTTAATACCAACTCCAACGGGAGCAGCACCGACTGCCTACCCGGACGCCAAAGTGGCAGGTGATGTCTGGCTTGTACCGGAATTCTCGACTGTCGCAATCGGTGATTCATTTGACCTGGAAATTCATGTAAACTCAGGGACGCAAAAACTCGCTGCTTATGGATTTACTATCACATATGACGCAGTTATGCTTACTATACAGGATGTTGATGAGGGTACGGATGGCTTCTTAGCTGCTGCCAATACTATCACCCCGGGAATAACCGTTACATCGGGATTTGATACCGCGGGTACCGGTCCCGGGACCGACCTCCAGGTATTAGTACTTACCTTTAAAGCGATAAACGGTCCGTATTCTGAAATAAACATAACTATAGATCAGCTTGTTGATGATTTGACAAATACTATCGGAACTCCAAATGGAATCGGCGGAGTAGTGAATATTACGGGGAAATGAAAGAGAAGACCGTTTTTCGGCAATTCTCAATGTATAAAAAATTTTTACCACGGAGACGCCTGGGCGTCTGAACACGGAGCCTACGCAAAGAGGCCGACGCACACGGAAATAATATTAACTGCTGTTTCAGGAATAACATGATTATTTTTAAATGAGACCAAGCGTTTCGGTTGTTTCAATAAACCCAATTATAACAATATTGATCTATAATCACATTATATTTCCTTACGGATACTACCCGGTAGATGTAATGGTTCTTACCTCCCGTAAGGTTGTTTTGCACATGACGGTTCTCATCCCCGGGCATGTGTCCTTTTTTTAGTGCAATGAGGTTATTGGCCAACCTTATTTAATCTTTGTATTCAAAGGAATCTGCGAGACAGCCTCGATTAATAATAGATATCTGTTAAGTATTTATCCGTGTGCATGGATTTGTGCGTAGGCTTCCGTGTCCAAGAAGAAAGACATCGTCTTTCTTCAAGGCTCCCCGGAGTCTTCCGTGGTTCTTTAAAATTTTTTCCTTTGAGAATTGCTGACCGTTTTTTGTTTTTTGTAAAACTTGACAATCACCTAAATATATGATAGTATAGCTGCAATTGTATTTAAATAAAATTACGGAAAAAAATATTTTTCACAATATATCATTAAAAGTGATAAATGTGTACATAGAAAAGTATACACGATGTATAAGCAGATAAATTTCTATTTATTTAGATTCAGATACGGTTTACCTGCCTATTCATACAAGGGATAGTTCTCCTGTTTTTTCTCGTCTGTTTTACCTATCCGGGTTTATACGCGGATACAGAATATACCCAATATATAAATGAAAATGATATGGAGGAAATGGGCGCCGAACCAAATCCCCCGGACCCCGATTGGGCGGCGGATTTAGCACATATTATTTCCGAGGGTGACGGATTGTACTGGCAGGGGAATTCTGCGAAGGGGGATTGTTATTTACAGTTTGATCTGGGGACAAAGCGCCAGGTGAACTGCTTCCGGATTATATTTTTCGAACAGCACCTGCGGAGATACAGGTTCAAGATAACGTACAATACTACTACAAACAATCCAAATGGGGCTTATTATGTCGCGAGGGATACGGAGTGGTCTGCTTTAATAACCGGAAATCCTTATGTATCTTATTACCTTGATTCACAAATAGAAGCCCGGTACTTCCGTATTTATTTTTACGGTAATGACGGCAATAATCTTAATACAAATTATGTACGGGTTGATGAGATAAGAATATGGAACATCGGATTCCGGATGATTACACCAAACACAATGTGCGAATGGAACATTGACAGCTCCTATACAATTCTCTATACACAATTTCCCGATTCCGGCGACCCGAGGGATCATCCGAAACGGATAGAACTGCACAAAAACAATTCCAGATTGTGCATTATTGCCGATGATGTTATTAATTCAGGCAGGTATACATGGCTGGTCGGCTCGGATACAGATACTTCCACATCGGCGGATACAATTTTGCATAGCGGATCGGATTATACTGTCAAGGTAGTGGATAAAAAAGGATACGGGAGTCTGGAAAGTGATTATTTTACAATAGTCGGAAATTTAACCCCGGCTCCCACATCAGTCCCGACAGCAACACCTGTTCCGACATCAGTCCCGACAATAGCACCCTCTCCCACACCCTCAAAAAGTATTACTGTCATACACCCCGGTCCGGGAGATGAAATAGTGTCGGGGAATCCGATTCCGGTTGGATGGACAAGCTTTAATATAACCGGTCCCGTGGAGATAACTCTTTATAATCCTTTGCTGCCTGTCACAACTTGTGCTAACATAGAATCAACACCGAATGATGGCTATCATACATTGGAATACGGAGGAATACTTCGCCCGGGAGCAGCATACTTTATAAAAATAACAAGTGTAGATAATCCCAGATATTATGGGGAGGGGCCTGCTTTTTCGATTACAGGACCATCCCCCATACCGCACACGGGATTAGGGGATGTGGACAGAGATGGTTATATCAGTCTTTATGATGTTTTTATGGTTATTGATTATTCTGTGAATATTGTTGTTCCCGGATTTTATCCGGAATATGGGGATGTGAACCTGGATAGATATATTAATGCAGTTGATGCGATGCTTATTTATAATTATCTTACGGGAGAAATCCCCGCGCTGCCTCTTACACCGACACCGGAACCGACGAAACTATCCATGGATGTTGAACTACCCATATCAGATTCCTGGGGTGGTATAAATCACTGGATACCGAATACAGGAGAAGACTTCGGTCCCTTACGTTTTAAAGCCACGGCGGAAAATACGGATGGGGGAAATTTTATTTTTACCGGTGATTTTACCTATATTGACATTTTATCTCCCCTGGATGATAATTTTGATCCCGGTGATACAGGGAATGACAATATCAGAAATAATAAAGGTACATGCCGGTATTATGTCTACGCGAAATATAATATTCAACCCATTCAATTGTTAAAGATATTTGAATTGGATAGTGCTATAATAAATAGCGCGGAGAGGTACAAAACAATATATTCGGCAACCGGGCATTTTTTAAAAGTTCGAAACGACGGGTATCTCTATTATGATAAAGATGGTATGATTTATGATTATTTTTTCATTAATATCCGGACAGGAGCCGGTACAATCCGGCCCGGGGACGATTTGCGGCTGCGGTTTGGCGTGGTATATTACCCGGAATTTAATGTAACTGTGTCTGAAGGAGATTTTATGGCGGTCTACGACAAAAAATTAGTTTGGCGTGCCCAGCAATACATAGACGAAACAAAAAATCCCGCGACAGGGGCTGTTATTCCCGGGGTAATCGACTGGAATAATGAACACAGATGGCGATGGGCTGATGCGGAGAGAAACGAATGGGATAAAGACTGGGAAGACGTGGATAACGATAAAATAATAGATGAAGCAGGTCCCTATCATGGCCAACAATGTATTATTAAACCCTGGACAAGACCATATGATCCTGATTCGGAATTCCATAATTATGCAATTCGAAAAGAATACGGATCGGTCGCATACACCGAACTTGGCCGGGACACACCCTATGATTTTAATGACGATTTGACAGATCAGACAAA
>JAFGRV010000043.1 GCA_016934975.1 Spirochaetales bacterium
GCAAAAATACGACAAAAAAATAAGCTGCAATATAAAGCTAAAAAAGCAAAAGCTGCCCAGGAAGCTTCTTAAGGTTATTATTTCTAATTTCCGGAGAATACTTCCGATAAATCCTGCTCTATGAATTCCTACTCATCCCAAACTGCCCGGAGCACCCGCCGGTGAAGGGCGATACATGTGCTCATTTCCATCTTTTTCCCGTAAATCGGATAAAAAGACGCAAAGGGTGAGTAATGAATCCGGATCCCGATACGCAGGAGTAAAATACGGAAGGTGAATCCGAGAAAAAAAAGCATGCGCAATAAAATTTCAGGAACCTTCGAATGTTTTCTGAGGAAAATATAAAAACCCCTAAAATAATGGAGGAAGGCGAATTCCGATATATGATTTCCCCCATTACCGTAATGAATGATTCTGTCTTTCAGTATTGTTTTTTTAAGGCCCTCGTTTTCGAGGGTATATAAAAGATCGCCTTCTTCATGATATAAGACATATGTCTCGTCAAAACCGCCGGGAGTTAAAAAAAGAGATTTTTTCATAACAAGAAAACAGCCGCTAAAATACACTTTTTTTAAGAAACGCGGTTTTTTTAATTTACCGAGGGATCTATAATAGAGATACTTTTCCAGAAACGACTTAAACAAAAAGAGTTCTGCAATATAAACACGTAACGAAGGATAAAAAAAATAATTTCTTTGAGGTGTCAGGTCTTTATTTAAGATATTTCCCGTAAGGATTTCATCATCCCGTAATTTCCCTGTTTTCACATGGTCAATGGTCTCTGAAAGATCAAGTATTTCCGTATCATTATTTATGAATAAAAGAGTATCATACCGGGCAAGAGAAACAAGTATATTAACGGCTTTGGTAAATCCAAGATTAACCTGACTTTTTTTAAATATAAACCCGGACAGATTCTGTTTGGAAAAAAAAGATTCAATGACACTACATGAATCATCCGTAGAAGCATTATCGAAAATCAAGTATTCATAGGAGAGTCCCGAAGTAGAAAATTCCCGCTCTAATGACGCAAGAGCCCCGGAAATGAACTGCTCACCGTTATAACTCACACATACAATACTGATTCCGGGACGAGAGCTATTCATTTCTCACACTCTTTATTCTTTTCCCAGGTGCCTGGATAACTGTTTCCAATAATATTCATTAGCCCGGACATGTGCTTTATGCATTTTACAACGAAAAACAAGACGCTGAAGCATGGTCTCGGTATCTGCTTCATCATAATTTTGCCCCAGACAGGAGAGGCATCCTGTTGCAATGTCACATTCACAACATTGGGAAGGACTGTAATTGATGAGGGTAAGTGCCTGAAAGGGTCTTAATTTATTTTTATCAATTCCATCATAGCAATTTCCGATCTCCCTGGGAGGTTTTTTACTTTCCATCGATGAAGGAAGAAACCGGAGACAGGGATAAAATCCTCCTTTATGGTCTATGGCGATCATTCTTCTCCCTGTTCCGCAGCCTTTTGCATCGGGAGTTAAGGGAGTTCCCATCATCGGATTATAAAAGAGACAAAAGTGGTCCTTATAAAGATCATGGGAGATGATATAATCCGCCAACTTTATAAGTTGCTCTTCCAGGAGTACATCATCTCCCTCTTCCCAGTAATTTTCATATGCAAGGATGATATTTACATCTCTTATTCCCAAAGACCAGATATGCAGAACACTTTCCATGATATGGGGAATGTCTCCACGCCCCACGGTTATTTTAGTATTGGCATGCGGGAATTGTGAGAGCCAGAGGGGTATCTGTTTTACCGTGTCTTCGTACGAACCCTTCCCATCCGCATAGATACGCTGGGAATCATGTTTTACTTTGGTTCCATCAATGGTGATTGAGATCATGAGGTTCTGATGGTATTTTTTTATATAGTGCTGAGCCTTTTCACTGCTGTAGAGGAGTCCGTTTGTGGAGATTTTGAGTTTAAAACTCTTTGCCCAGGGATGATGTTCTTCCTCCAGTCTTCTGGTTATATAGCCGCTTACCTGGTCCAGAAGGTCAATATTCAAAAACACCTCGCCCCCAAAGAGGTAAAATATCCCCGAGGGCATTGAAAAAAAATCCCTGTCTTTTATAATATAATCGACCGAACGCTTCACAATATCAAAATCCATATGTTGAGGAATATTTTTCTCATGAATATAGCAATATTTGCACCTGAGCTGGCAGGCTCGTGTGAGCATAAAAAAAATCGTATTCACACGGCCAAGCTCCCAGGCTTCCCACTGAGGATTCTGTTTTCGTACCGGTAATTGATAATATGGTGTTTTCATAACCATGGACATATAATAAACAAATCAGGAAAAAATAACAACAGGTATCTTCACTCACATATCACCCAGGTACTTCCTCCTGCACACCCGGAAGAACAAGTATCTGCATAAGTAAAAACACAATCTTCACGGCAATGAAATGGCGGACACCCGGTACAAGTGAGACCGGTAATTGCAAATGCAGAAATAACCATGGATTTTGTTTTTATAAGGATTCCGGCTTTGTTCAGGGTTGCAGTACAGCCTTAATGACCCTCTTATTCTGAAAGTAAGATAACGAAGACTAAAATACTCGCCAAGGAGTTTCCGGTTTGGAATCAACCCGGATTAATTTTCCCATGTATACTTTCTCCTCATAATTTCTTCCAGTAGTTCTAAAAAATTGGCAGGATGAGTATAACAAAGGGAAGTGCAATCAGGGCAGCACTCTTTCCTGAGATTTCTCCGGACATGTTGTGAGTGCCTATGAAACCAAATCTCCTCAAATGAAGAATGAATGAGATTTCCCATTTTTACCTTCTCGCAATTCAAACAAGGATATAGATCACCATTTTCTTCGACAACACATCCGTAAAAACCAAACATGCAAACCCGCCTGCGGACATCCCCAAACAACATGGAAATCATGTCCCGATAAAATGTACGGAAACCGGAATTTTCAAGTCCCCGTTTCCGAAAAAAACGCGCAGCCTCCTCTTTCATCTGTTGATTATAAAACAGGAGAGAATCGGCACAATGCTCATTATTATAATAATCCGGAGACAAAACAACAGGGCTATAATGAATCAGAATTTTTTCTCTCTCTGCAAATTGATGTAATTCCTCAAGACAAGAGAGATTAGCCGGGAGAACCATAGTACTCATCCTTATATTGAGGAAAGGATATTCTTTACTCAGTTCCAACAAGGCCGAAAGACTCCGGGTAACCCGAATATATGCCCCGGGGACACCCCGTATGTGATCGTGAATTTCTCCGACTCCATCAAGGGAAACCTGGACATCGAAGGAATGAATATGATTTCGCTCCGAAGCGATGTACATACATATTTCTTTTACATCATTTATAATTTTATTTTCTAACAGTCCATTTGTTGCCACCAGTACATGTTCAAGAAATGGCATTTTTGAAAAGCAGATCTTTGCTATTTCCGTAAGATCCGGCCTTAAAAAAGGTTCCCCCCCGGTAAGGGTAAGACTTTTTATAAAGGAGAAATCATTCCGCTCAAATAGTGTCTTGATAACTGATAATGACATGGGATGGGATTCTGTCTTCCAAATTCCGCACATTTTACATCTGCAATTACATTTTCTTGTAAGGACAAATATCATTATATATGGATAAGGGATAAGTCTGTTATTAATAAGTGGAGTGAGAACAGACGCGAGCACTTGAGTAGCATGAATTGTTTTCATCTTTCTTAGGATGGGGAATCTGATCATTTTTAATGAATGAAATTATACTGAAACAAAAGCAAAAATCTCCGGCATTATGATTTTTCTATAGGAAAAATCCTGTGAAGATGAATATCCAGAAACTGTTCATACAAGCTATCTGAAATTCCTTTTATCTCCATAGTTCCGCTTTTACTATTAATATGCTTAAAAAAATTAAGAAGTTTACCGATTCCGGAAGACGTAATTGTATTTACCTCAGTCATATTAAAGACCACATGATCTATATTATTCATATAAGTAATTTCATGTAATATTTCAGCAAGCTTCTCCCCTCCTTTTAAATCAATATTTCCATTAATTGTAACAAATGCTTTCATGTCTTCTGTGTTTAAATCAATATTCATTTGTATAAACTCCTTCATAAATACGAACAAAATTAATTGTAATATGTTTCCATCAAAAGTTCAAGTTTTTTTCTAAAAGGTTGCCTTTTACATTTAATTGTGGAACGAAAGAAAAGTCACTTTATGGGAATAAATCCATACAGGGCTCCCCCCGGGATACAACAAGACTTACTATTAAGGTAAATATATTTTGAAAATTCTATTTTCATTGACTATGATTTACAATAAGAGATTCAGGCTGTCCAATAACTCGCCATCGAGCAGTCGTATGTCACCGGACAACCTTAATTATACTCAACTGTTTGGAGTTTATCATATTCTGTCATTCTATCAGCATCCATAAATATTTATGGTAAAATGAAATGACAATCACATTTTTAAATCTATAACCGGAGATGCAGACAATGTATAACATTGTCTGTAAAATAGTGTTTTGACCCTATTTTTAGTGATTATGAGAATTGAGCAAGCCAATAATAAACTAAAAATTTATCGGTCAAAGCACTAATAAATGATACCATATAAATGGAATTAATGAACCACATAGACGACAGTTTAAATATTTCTCCGGTTTTTCTTATCGGAAAAAAGAAAAGAAAGCAGATTCTGTTACAGGAAGCACTGAAACCGGAATTTTTAAAATGTGAAATAATTCCCTGGGGAAAAATAATTATAGAGAAAGAGGGTATTTATGTAATATATTCACCTCCCGTTACCAGCGCGGAAAAAAAAATATTAAAAAAATTGATAGAATCAAATACATTTATAATCATCCTTTTTAAAGCTGCTATAAATAATAATGATTATAGAAAAAATCTATTACTGTTACCGTCTGTAAGCAATATAAATATCATTAAAGATATTTTACTCTTAGCATTATCCATGAAAAAACAGGAATTGAAATTACAAAGATTCAGGGAAGAACTGCAAAACAGGAATGAAGAATGGATAAATGAACTTAATTTGGCAAATAAGCTCCAAAAAAGCCTGCTTCCAAGGGATATTTTACATGATCTCCCTATTAATTTTGCACATAAATATCTGCCCCAGGCATATATCGGGGGTGATTTTTATGACATTATTAAATTCAATAAAAATAAAATCGGGATAATAATTGCAGATGTATCCGGGCATGGAGCGGCGGCGGCATTTATCACGGCCATGTTAAAAAGCGCATTGAATCATTGTTCTCAGGAAGAAGCCTCCCCTGCCTGTTTATTATCGAGATTAAACGAAGAATTTTATAACAATATCCGGGACCATTATATTACGGCTTTTTACGCAATAATTGATATTGCAGCGATGCGTTGCATCTATTGTAATGCCGGTCATCCGAAACAACTCCTGTTACATAAGGACGGGAAAATTGATGAACTTAAAACAAGCGGATTTTTTATAGGTATGTTCCGGAATATAATATTAGAAGAACGCATTATATCCCTCACACCGGGAGATAGAATAGTTTTTTATACGGACGGGTTGACTGATGCAAGAAATCAAAAAGACGAAAAATTCGGATTAAAAAGATTAAAAACATATCTGAAAGATGAAAACCAAAGTGATATCATTCAACTTTCTAATTTTATTTTAACGAAAGTAATCCTTCATATGAAAGAAAACCGTTTTCCCGATGATATCACCCTGCTTATTGCGGAAATAATTGAAGATATCTAAATTACTCTGCAATACGTATCTTTTTTCATACATTTTCTAAAATAGACAATTGCCGGAGCTTGACAAAAAAATGAATCTCTGATAGAAACATGAAATGGGTTCATTATCATACAATTTTAATTAGAATTGTAGGTAAAATGCTGTTGTCAAAAAAGAAGATTAAAATTAATAAGGAGATTACCGTATCCCATAATATGTCAGACAGAACAGGTAAATTAATTAAACAATTAGAAACAGAAAAAGATAATTGGCTTGATGGTATTATAAAAACAAGAGAACTGGTACTTTCAAATCTTGCGATGATCTCCCACATACCCGCCCTTGCATTTAAAGAGGGCAAGATGGCAGCGACCCTTATTGAGCGTTATATCGCCGGAGGAATCCCGGAGCCGCACATCGATGATATGAATAATGCAATCGGTGAAATCCCCGGGAGAACAGGTGAAAAAAATATCATTATTTTCTCTCACATAGACCATCGCGCAGATATAAATACAACCAATGCTCTTACCATAACAAAAGACAGGGTCATCGGCCAGGGTGTGCCGGAAGATACGATCGCTTTGGCAACAATGATCACCCTGCCGGATGTCATAAAGCGCCTAAACCTATCCTTCGATAACAATATTATTCTTCTCGCATCTGCCCGGTACCATGACAGGGGAGAGCTGGAGGGAATAAGGCATTTTTTAAAAAAAAACAAGGGTAAATTCGATTATGCAATAAATCTTGTGGGAACACCCATAGGTACGGTCAATTATTCTTCTTTAAGCCGGACACGGTGTGATATTACCTGTGACATTGATGTTGAACAGACAACTCCATGGGGTAAAACAATCAACACAAGCGCAATATTTGTGATGAATGAAATCATCAACAGGCTTTGCAGCATTCCCCTGCCCCTCCATCCGAAAACAGTAATAAATCTGGGTAAAATTTCAGGGGGAGACAGGGCAAGCAGTATCAGTACCAAGACCGTACTTAAAATAGAACTATTAAGTGAAGATGACAGTATAATGACAAAAGTAATAGAAGATATTCATGATAATTGTGTAGATATCGGGGCAAAATATGATGTCACAATCGATTGCGATTTTTTCGGAAGACACAGGGCGGGAGGACTTACCTATTCTCATCCTTTTGTTAAGTCCGCGGTAAAAATCGTGAATCTCCTCGGCTACAGACCGATTATTACCTATAATAATTCGGAACTCGCCATCCCCCTCACCTATTCGATTCCCTCTATCGCAGTAGGAATAACAACAGGTGTGTTCAGCAGCAGCGACCAGGGCTATATCAATATTGATCCTATCCCCAAAGGCATTCTTCAACTTATCATGCTTCTCTATGCCATCGACGGGGGGTATTGTGATGCCTGATATTCAAAAGTGGTTGGATGAAAATAAATTTCATCATTCTGATTTCCGGGACATTCAGCAACTTGTAAGAGAAAAAGAGAAACAAAACCTTACAATCAGCCTTTGTTTTCCGACCCTCAACGAAGAAAAAACAATCGGTCAATCCATAGTTATTACCAAAGCCGAGCTTATGGACAGATTTCCCCTTATCGATGAAATCGCCGTGATTGATTCAGGATCGGATGATAAAACCTGTGAAATCGCCCAGAATTTTGGGGCGGACACATATATTGCCTCTGATTATCTGAAAGAAGAGGGAATAAGCAAGGGCAAGGGTGAAAATCTCTGGAAGGCACTGTATTTATTAAAGGGTGATATTATTGTCTATCTGGATGCCGATATCCGGAATATCCATCACCGTTTCGTGTACGGTCTTCTCGGGCCCCTTCTTTTATATCCCAAAATCAAATTTGTCAAAGCATTTTACAAAAGACCGGTTCATGATGGTCAGAAATTCCAATCCACCGGAGGGGGAAGAGTCACGGAGATTCTTATCCGTCCGCTTTTCTCCCAATTCTTTCCCGATCTTACCGCCATTATCCAGCCACTCTCGGGAGAATATGCCGGCTACAGAGAGATATTTGAAAAGATATCCTTTCCTATCGGATATGGTGTTGAAACCGGGATGCTTATTGATATTTATAAGAAATGGGGTATAGAGATCATGGCCCAGACCGATCTGGATCTCCGGGTTCACAGGAACCAGGGAATTACTTCTCTTGGGAAAATGGCTTTTGGTATTCTCCAGACTTTCTGGAACCGCCTTGAAAAATACTCATCTATCCGTGATTTAAAACCGGATTCATACCTGCTGCGGCAAATTTATATAACAGACGACCAGGTCCAGAAATTAACGGAATTATATATGGAAGAAAAAGAGCGTGCACCGATAATTGAGCTGGAAGCCTACATAAAGAAAAAGGAAAAAGGGTTCACATGAACCTTTTTATAGTCCACTACCATCTTCACCGTGGCGGTGTCAGTCGAATCATCTCATCCCAAATCGATTCCCTGAAAAATAGTCCCCTTTTTGAGAGGATTAATATTATAAGCGGAAGGCTTCCGAAAAACAATACACTAGATACGACCGGAATTATTATACAGGAATTACTCGATTATCTTTCCTTTGATTTCACTCGTAAAGACTACAAGGAAAAAGAAGAAGCCTTGTACAGGTTTTTCAAGAAAACTGTCATGAAAGATGATATCATACATGCCCACAATTCTTCCCTGGGGAAAAACCCCTTGTTCACCCATGTACTGTACCGGTTGGCAATGGAAGGATACGCTATTTTTTATCACTGCCATGACTTTGCGGAAGACAGACCGGATAATTTTAGATTCCTGAAACAGGTAATTAGTGGCTTTTTCCACGAAGACCTGAACAGCACTCTTTATCCTGACACTCCCCGAACCCTCTTTGGTGTTCTTAATTCTTTTGATAGAACAAGGCTTCTCGATAATAATATAGAGGAAAAGCGGATACATTACCTCCCCAATCCGGTAAACACAAAAAATAGCCTGGTTTGGGAGACCAAAGAACAAGCCTTCCAGGCAGTATGTTCTCATTTCTCTCTCAATCCTGCAAAGCCTCTTATGCTTTATCCGGTCCGGGTTATACAGCGTAAAAATATCGGTGAATATCTCCTCCTCGCGTCTTTGTTCAGGGACAGAGCATCATGGATGGTGACTATGCCCCCTAAAAATCCAACAGAGATAACTGCGTACGTAAAATGGAAAGCCTTTGCGAAAAAAATTGAATCACCTGTTATTTTTGAGGCAGGCGATAGAATGGAATTTAACACCCTCATGCATGCTGCTTTCCGGGTCATCACAACAAGTGTGCGAGAAGGATTCGGCATGTGTTTTCTCGAACCATGGACCTTCGGCACCCCTGTTTCCGGAAGATCGATTCCTTACGTGCTTTCGGATTTCCGAAAAGACTCATTACAATTCCCAAATCTGTATGACACGTTGCCGGTGACCTGGAAAGGAGAGACAAAAGACTTTCCGGATTTTCCTGTGAAAACTCAAATGAATATTATAGAAAAAATACTTACAGACAGAAAAATGAAAGAGACCTTTTTAATATCAACCTCAATAGAAAAAATTATCTTTGCACCTGTTGCGGAATCTATAATCCGGGATAATTTAAAAATCATAGAGGAGAACTATTCTTTTGAAAAGTATGGAAAAAAGCTTGATACAATTTACAGAAAATTATCTGGGAAACAGGAAACCGAGGGTTCCCATTCCAACGGACATTAATCCGGACCTTCATCCGCTTCCCGGGATAAAAGCGGTTCTTTTTGATATTTACGGGACCCTCCTCATCTCATCTTCCGGGGATGTCGATATTGATGCAATCTCCGAAGCAAATGTACTTGCGGCACTCAACAAAGCTCATATACAATTACTGCATCCGGATAAAACCAGGATAGTAATGTTGATACGAACACTTCTTTTTGAAACAATAACCCGTATACATGAAGAAAGAAAAAAAAATGGAATCCCTTTTCCGGAAATAAATATTATCCATGTGTGGCAGGAAGTCCTCGAATCACAAAAAGTAAAAGATGTGATGAAAATCCCCGATACCTTTAATTACAGGGACTTTGCGTTCATATTTGAATTATTTAATAATCCTGTATGTCCCATGCCTGAAATGAAAGAAATACTTACTTCGTTATCCGAAAAAAACCTTATCCTTGGTATCATTTCAAATGCCCAATTCTATACCCCGATCTTACTCAATTATTTTCTTACCGGTACAATTGTTGATTCCGGGGGCATACATCTCTTTTCAAACAAGAATTTATTTTTTTCATATCAGTATCTCCGGGGAAAACCTGATACCTTTCTCTTTGAAAAAGCAAAGGAATCCCTTTCCAGGATACCCCTCTCACCGGAGCAGATTCTCTTTGTGGGAAATGATATGCAAAAAGATATTATACCGGCAAAAACAACGGGATTTAAGACAATATTATTTGCCGGAGACCGGCGCTCACTGCGCCTCCATGACATAAATCCGGAATCACCGGAAACAAGACCGGATGCAATTATAACAGAGCTATCCCAGATTCTCACTATTGTGAATTAAAAAACAGGAGGTCACCTATGCTGGAACTACTCACGCAATTATACGGAAAAAATCAGGCCCCCGGGATTCTCAAGGAAATACATGCACTCATCGATTTATTCCGGGATAACACTCCATCCGGTCAGTCGGGAAATCCCGGGCGCTACACATTTACGGAAAAAGACATTGTCCTTATCACCTATCCCGATCAGGTGATAAACAACCAGGACTCCCCGCTTTCGGTTCTCCTCACATTTCTTAAAACCTTTGTTCAGGATACTATCAACACAATACACATCCTCCCGTTTTTTCCCTATTCTTCCGATGACGGCTTTTCTATCATCGATTTTTATGAAGCAGATCCCCATTACGGCGGCTGGCAGGGAATTAAAGACATATGTACTCACTACAATCTCATGTGCGACCTGGTCCTTAACCACATTTCCGCAAAGAGCAGGTGGTTCAGGGGATTTCTTAATAATGAGGCGGAATACAAAAATTACTTTATTACTTGTGATCCTGATACGGATCTCACCGAAGTAACGAGACCGAGGCCTTATCCCCTCCTCACACCATTTGCTTGTGGTGAACGAAAAAAATGGCTCTGGACCACTTTTAGTGAAGATCAGATAGACCTTAATTTTAAGGAACCAAAAGTTCTCCTGGAAATGATTAAAATACTTCTCACCTACGTCCGGAAAGGCGCCCGGATCGTGAGACTCGATGCCATTGCCTATATCTGGAAAGAATTAGGAACAACATGTATTCACCGTCCCGAGGTCCACGCCATCGTGAAACTCTTTCGAAAGATTTTGGACAACCTGTACCCCCGGGTCGTGCTCATTACCGAGACAAATGTACCCCATAAAGAAAATATAAGCTATTTTGGTTCAGGGGTTGATGAAGCACAGATGGTCTATCAATTTTCACTCCCCCCTCTCGTTATTCATGGACTTCTTAATGAAAACGCTTCCTATCTTACATCCTGGGCATCAACCTTACGTATTCCGGAAACCGGGGCAACATATTTTAACTTCACCGCCTCCCACGATGGCATCGGTGTCCGGCCCCTCACCGGACTTGTTCCGGAGGCTGATATAGATGCCCTTGTAAAAATAACAAGGCAACGGGGAGGAGAAGTTTCGTATAAAACAGACAAAGATGGGAAAAATAGTCCATACGAACTGAATATTAACTACTTAAGTATGTTAACACATCCGGGGGAAGATGATTCTTTATCTATTAAACGGTTTCTTGTCTCCCAATCAATCATGCTTACCATGCCCGGGGTTCCGGGAATTTACTTTCATTCTCTTATCGGCTCGATCAATGACAGTGAAAGCCTAAAAAAAACAAGAATACCAAGGAGCATAAACCGTGAGAAACTCAAACTTGATATCCTCACGCGGGAATTAGAAACATTACGGAGACGAAAAGATGTCTATGAGCCCTATATGAAAATGCTGCGTATCAGGACTCATGAACCGGCATTACATCCCCAAACACCATTTAGGGTACTGCACGTACATGAGAAAGTATTCGCTTTTAAGCGGATACAAAAAAACGGACCCTCTCTTATTGTAATTCACAATATGAGCTCCGTCCCTCTCACCATAACCGTGACTCCCGAATCATTCGGCCGGCCGGAAACATATACCTGTCTTCTTTCTTTACTCACGATAAAAGGGAATAAAGATGCCCCTTTCAGTGTTGATCTCTCGCCGTATCAATATATCTGGCTTAAAGAAGACGAATAAACCTCTGTAGAAATGATTTTAACAGGAGCAAAAGCATTGATTTTAAATAAATCGTACTTGACATTTACCATATGATATGTCATCATTTTATATTGTAGTATAAATATGAGTGTCTGATAAAGGGTTGTCTTATTACAATAAGTAGTTGAGAATACTTATGTAATGACAGGAAATGTCAACCTTAAAACAGTTGTGTATACATTATGAAGGACGGGACAACCTGAATTACTTATTCTATGCCTATACTGAACATTAATTAAATCCCGGATTTTTTAATCGGGACAATATTTCGATTGCAGTTAAACGACGATGTATTCCATTTATTATTATCATGAGGAATCAAGATCATTTATTTCATGTACTTATGGTTATGATGGTTGCATGGTTACCTTGATTAAAATAACAAACTCAAAACAGCTGAGTATATTTATATAAAAGACCTGAGGAGGTGAGATCAAGATGCCTATTTACCTAAAATTAGTCAAAGGAACAGGAGAAAAAGGCGAGATTATGAAGTTGAGTTTCTGTATGGATGATGACGAGGATATTAGTATAGATACTGAAACAGCTTTAAAAGAGAGTTTTACAACAACCCCTGAAACATTAAATAGATTAAATAAGCTGATTGAATATGGTCAGATGTATGAAGAGATTGATAAATCACACAAATCCGAATTCAGAGATCTGGAACTTCCGGAAGATTAGATTATATTCATTCATATGGAGATATATTTTTGATTATTATACCAGCCATAGATATTCTCGATAGTAAATGTGTCCGCCTTTACCAGGGCAAGTATTCAGACGTCACAGTCTATTCACAAGATCCGGTGGAAATCATAAAATCATACGAACAAGCCGGTGCAACGAGAATTCATATTGTCGATCTTGACGGTGCAAAGGGACAAGGAAAAAATAACCGTAACATTATAAAAAAAATGCGCGAAGCCGTGTCGTGTACACTCGAAATAGGAGGAGGGATACGGTCGAAAGAAGACATTAAAGAACTGACAACCCTGGGTATCAATCACCTCATTCTAGGGACTGTGTTTGCAAAGCATCCGGAAAAAGTAAAAGAGTGGATTGATATATTTGATGCACATTTCATCGCCGGGATCGACGCACTGAATGGTAAAGTAAAAATCACCGGTTGGGAAACCGATTCGGGAGTCGATGATATAGTCCTGGCAAAAAAAGCAAAAGAGATAGGACTTAAAGAAATAATTTATACAAATATATCAAATGACGGGGCACTTACCGGACCCGACATTGAACGAACAATAATGATTGCGGAACAATCCGATATGCCGGTTATTCTTTCCGGGGGTATCAGCAATAAAGAAGATATAGCGAAGGTTGTAAAAACAGAATGTCCCCTTATTACCGGAATCATCATCGGTAAAGCTATTTATGAACAAAAAGTTTCTGTTCCCGACCTTATTTCATCCTTTCAGACTATCTGATTCATTATCCGGAAATTTCGATAACCTCTTGACTCTTTTACAATCACATTTTATTGTTTTAAAAAAAAATAAGGAGAAAATTTATGATAGGATGTCATCTTGGACGATGTTTTCAGGTTACTGTGGCAGGAGGATCATACCAGGAAGGCTTGAGTGCTATTTTACAGGGTGTACCCGCGGGAATGAATATTACGGAAAAAGAAATTTACGGGGATCTTCTCCTCCGTAAACCCGGAGCCGATGAACTTTCCTCACCAAGGAAAGAACCGGATCTCCCTGTTCTCTATTCCGGTTTTAACTCTGCTGATACGGTGGAAAATGCAGGAAATAAAAATAAAACAAATGGTACACCACTTTGCATCCTTATCCCCAATCTTGACAGACACTTTATTCACATTAAACAATACCAGGATACAAACCGGACCCCGCGTCCCGGTCATGCATCGTATGCATCCTTTATGAAATATGGATTATCAGATGATGCGATCGGCGCCGGTATTTTTTCCGGGAGATATACAAGTACAATTGTCGCAGCAGGGGCTGTTGCAAAAAAAATTCTTAAGAAATTGGGTGTGAATGTTTTTTCATACATAAAAGAAGCAGCGGGAGTCAATTGCGGAAAAATCGACCTCACCTCTGCGTTTGCCTATACTGAAGCATATAAAAAAATGCGCATGGATTATGATCCTTTTTATCAGGAAATCTATGTGAAGGAAAGAATCCATCCGGACATGCGGTTCCTGGAAAAAATGAGAGTTTTTGCTGAAATTGAAAATGAAATCGATGCGATCCGGGAAAAAGCTCCGAAAGTGGTCAGAGAAGAGATTCTCGCTCAATATAAAGTAAATCATATTGTGAATTGTCCTGATTTAGATGCGGCAGATGAAATGGTTAAAGCAGTAAATAAAATCTCCGCAACAGGAGATTCTTCCGGTGGTGTTGTCGAGATTATTATTAATGGGGTCCCGGCAGGGCTTGGAGAACCGGTTTTTAATAAGCTTGATGCTGAATTAGGCCGGATGCTTGGTATCGGTGCCGTGAAAGCTGTGGAGATCGGAGCAGGAATTCAGGTAAAAGACATGACGGGGTTTGAATGCAATGACCAGATGCACTCCGAGAATAATAAGGTAGTTTTTGACTCAAACAATGCCGGAGGTATCACCGGTGGTCTCGCAACGGGTCAATCCATCATCGCACGGCTTGCGGTAAAACCAACTCCCACAATTGACAGGAAACAACACACAATCGATAAATATACCCTGGAAAATAAAGACCTGGGGGCGATTACACGACGCGATCCGACAATTGTCGCACGAATCTGGCCCGTTGCTGAAAATTATACTTCTCTCGTCATTCTCGATCATCTGATTGCACATTATGGCTATCAGAAATTGCTTGAAATTAAGTGGTAGAATTTCTTTCCGATAAAAAAAGGCTGTCTGAGAACTACTTCCCCGACAGCCTTTTCCATACTCAAAGGTATCAGATATTCAGTAATATTTTATACAATACGATTGTACTATTCAATCTGAACTAATGCTTTATCTATCTCCGGTTTATTAAATCCGATAATGATCTTCCCATTTATATCAATGACAGGAACACCCATTTGACCACTCTTCTTTACCATTTCCTCTGCTTTTTCTCTATTATCCGCAACATTATAATCGGTAAAAGACACACCTTTCTCTTTAAAATAATTTTTTACCCTTACGCAAAATCCACAGGATGGGGTGGAATAAACAGTAATAGCCATAATTACCTCCTCTTTCCGGAATTTTTCTGTTCTTTTTCTTCTACATCAAATCTATTTCTCAGTCGTACGACAAGTTCCTGGAACATTTCATCTGATGTTAATTTGAAATACCGCTTTACATCAGGATCCATCTGATCGAAAATAACCTTTTCTTTCTCGTAGCTGCATATAAAATTAGCCAGGTATACAGGGTATACAACACTCTTAAACTGTTCGGGACTTGCAGAAGGTTCATGATGAGCACGAATAGCCGCTATCAACTGATCCGGAAAATTCCATTTTTCAGCCATTTTTGCCCCGGTTTCTGCATGATTAAGACCGACCGTTATATCTTCAACCACATTTGTGGAAATTCCCTTCTCAATACAAAACTTAACGATTTTGTCGACAACATGAGGATGAAGTGAAGAAAGTACAATTTTACCCAGATCATGGAGGATACCGCCGATAAAAACATCATCAAGGATGTCACCCTTTTTCCCATTATTCCGCGCGATATTGTATGCGTAATTTGCCACCCTCAAGGCATGATCCCACATCTCTTTCATCATCGCATATTTCTCTCCGAGAATTCGCTGTGTACCATATGAGTAGAGGATATTCCGGAGCGCCCGCATCCCAATAAGTTTAATGGCAGAGGATATTTTCTCAATTTTCTTGGCAACCCTGTAGATCGGAGAATTGACCATTTTTAGTATTTCAGCCGTCAGTCCGGGATCTGCCTGAATCCTGCCTGCTATCTCATTAAAATCCGCATCAGGATCGGAAGTAAGTTTCTGTAAGTAAAGTATATTATCCGGAAAACGCGGTAAAGAGTTAATCTCATTTACCACAGCTTCCGTGAGTAAATCGATCTTTTCAATATGGATCTCGGAAAAAGGAACAATAATACGGGAAATCGTTTCCCCTTCACTCACATCAATTTCAAAAGAATCCTCGGTAAGACCGATTTTTTTTAACATAAGAATAAGAATAATTATTCCAAGGCCGGCGCCCTCAGTCACATCCATGACGGTTGTGAAAGCATCTGTGATACTTCTATACGCCCTGGCCCTGGCTATACGGTCAAAAATTCGCATATGCTCCGATTTTGTAATTTCTACGTTATTATGAACAGAAATATAAAAAGATCTTTTTTTTGTCCGGAAAACAACTTTTATGTAAAGACCTCTCTCTTTTTGCTTTTCAAGATAATAGTTGATATTACTTAACGTATCTTCTTTAAAATTCTTCATACCTTCTTCATAATCGTCACGACTATCAATTTTAAGAGACTTTTCCATAAAATAGACACGTTTTGTATTTGCTTTTTTTGCATTCACCGCGAGTTCTTTGAGACAATAGGAAAGGGGATTTTTCAGTTTTTCAAATCCTAATTCAGATAAAAATCTCCCCAGAATCTTTTCGATGTACAGCTCCGTATCATGGGAAAGTTTATACGTTTTAATTATAATTGGTATGGAATTGCTTATGGCTCTTCTTATTTCTTCATTACTTATCTCCGCCGGCATCCTTATCACCCATTCCTAATTTTTTAAAAAACCTTCATAATCTACATTTCAGTATAATGTAAAACAATACGAATATAATCATCACACTACTATTATATATATTATTTCATAACTTTCGCAACACATTTTCCCTCATAGAGGTATTTGAATTAAAAAAAATTGTAA
>JAFGRV010000399.1 GCA_016934975.1 Spirochaetales bacterium
ATGAAAATAGAACAGGAATTGATTCTCCCCCTTTTGTTGTAATTACCTTTTCAAGATTCTGAACTTTCCCATCTTTCATTAACTTTTTTATTTCCGGCTGCCTGATCAGGTTTGTAAAAAGAGTATCCGGGGAATTATTGATAAGTTCCTCATGTGTGTATCCGGTGAGCTTAAGAAAAGAAGCATTCACATTTATAATTTTCATTTTATGATCCATAATAATAAGCGAATCTATCATTGAATTGACGATAGTGAGGATATTTTGTTCTGAATTCGAGATATTTGTAATCGAACGAATATAATTACTCCCGAAATAATATGAAAAAAAACTGATACATGCGATAAGGATTGCGGGTGTTATAAAAATCATATCAAAAACATGCTCTAATTCTATTTTGGAAAAATGTCCGAATAGTTGTTCTTTATACAGAACAACGACAAGCAGAAGAATTATTTCCCCCAAACCACACAGTACTCCCGCGGAAGGGTTTAATGTAAACGAAATAATGAAAGGATAGAGCGAGATAAAGACGGCGACAAAAATAGCAGAGTATAAATCATGGACATTAAAAAGGAGGGTGCCGGTAGAGAATACAAAAGAAACAGTTAAGATTATATGAATTGCCCCGCGCTGTTTATTAAATCTGTTTAAGAGATTCGCAATAACAAGGGTCACAATAAGGGTTGGAAAAGTGATATAAAGAAAGACATCGCCCCAATCGAGAATAGTACAAAAATTAAGGATTTCCAGAATAATGAGGAGGGTTAAAACCGAGAGGGTGAATAGATTAATCGTATTGCGGCTCAGGATGAAATTATCTTTTACAGCCATATCCGTCACCTTTAAAAGAACCCAAATTGTTCAAATCTCTTCTTTTAATTGTTAAAAAAAAAACATAAAAAGTCAAATTTATATTCAATCATAATGGGTGTAATAGAGGGATGATGGCTATAAAGCACTTGCATTACCCATCGAATTTATAATATATTATTATGAGTTCTTTACAGAACCTGTAATGTGCGGAATGAACTTACTACAAAAAAAGGATAACCTGTGTTTGGAATAGGAATCGGAGAGATTTTTGTCGTTATACTCATCGTCTTTCTTATATCTCCAAAGGAATTACCGAAGGTAATGAAAAAAATCGGTCAATTTTTTAATGAAATGAACCGGCTTAAACGGGAAGTGATGCAGCTTAAAAAAGATGTCGAAGACATTGTCGACGAGGGCAAAGTCGACCTTGGTTTTATCGAAGAAGAAATACCACTCAACAAGGGTGGAAAGAAAAAAACCATACAAAAAAAGAATCCGGCAAAAAAGGAACCTCCCCTAAAATAATCCGGAGGTAACAATAAGCTATAACTCATAAAGCGGCGTTACTCTCAATTAATATACAAATTCTGATATTATCACGGAAAATACTGCCAACTGATGTCATTGGCAGTATTTTCTATTGCAGGAAGTTTATCAATTTCTATAAAATTATTGGAAGCTGCCACGTAAGAGAAACTGATAAATTTAAAAATAAGGAGGATATAAATTTGGAGCTTCCACTCGCTTTATGAATTTACTAATACAGTTTCCACCTTTGCCTTTGGCCTGGCACTTTTAATTTTTTTCTTTTCTTCATCGAACTGCATTTTAATAACTTCCAGTTTATTATCAATATTAGGGTGATCCCGCTCAATCGCTACCAAAGATACCTCTGTCTTTGCAAAGACATCCATTTTTCTAATACCATCACTGAATGCGGCACGTCCGAAGATGCTCCCGGGGCCATAATCAACCCCATCAATATCAACCAGTCCGTCAATTACCCAGAAAAATTCCGACCCGTGATCACCTTTTTTTAGAATCTGATCCCCAACATGATAAAAAAGTATTCGCTCGTATAATCCCTGTTTGGGAAACTCTGATTTAATGACATAGCTTATCCGGATATTCCGCACGACAGTAACGCAATTATGCCCTCGTACTTTTTGCGAAACTCTGGCTTTGAGTGCCCCTGCCGCATACTTTTTTGCAGAATCTATTGCTTCCCGCAGCGTGGTACCGAAAAAATTCTCCATAATAAAAACTTCTACCCCTATCGAGGGGTGAAGAACCGTTTTTCCGTTTCTGTTAAAAAAGTATATATCGCCTGTTACTTTTTTTGTTGTGATAATTCCTTTTTGCATACATATACTCCTTTCATTACGCAGGCTTCGCCCGCAACCCAAATAAATATGCTATTACGAGGTTGCGGTTGTGAAAACTTTCGATTTCATGCAAACCTGCGTTTAGCTATTATCCCTAATATTCTTGTTTAAAAACAAGAATATTAGGAATAATAGCATATATAATCTTAGCTGCAAATATACCAGTTTTAAACTTTTTGTCTCTATTCCTTTTGGTATATTTTATAAAAATTATGTTATTTCGAAAATATACGCACCTGTTCAGAATTTGACATTTCTCCGGAGGCGGAAAGATACTCCCCGGTCAAAAAATCAGGGATTCCCTTTGAAGGTGTTAAAAGTATTAGACAAAGCCCCTCTTTTCTGATTTACTTACAATCATGAATGCAACAGAGAGGATAAAAAAGAGCAACTATGTTGTAAATCTTGGACTGGGAGGAAACATCCTTCTTGCCATACTCAAAACCCTTTTTGGGATCATCGGCCACAGCCCGGCACTCCTCTCGGATGGTATCAACTCAACCTCGGATGTGGCATATTATATCATAATAAAAATATTTATGGTTCTGTCAGGTAACCCGCCTGATAAAGAGCATCCTTATGGCCACCACCAATTGGAGAGTATTGCTGCTGTTGTGGTCGGAGCATTTGTCATGACCACAGGAATCGCTATTTTCTGGACATCCATTAATACTGTTTTTGAGCTTGTTACAGGTACAATAACTTTTCCCGGATCAAACTGGATCGCCCTTTTCATCGCCGGCTTTTCAATCTTTTTAAAAATTGCATTATATATTTATACAAAAAAAACAGCAAAAAAAACTCAAAACGCGGCTCTTACGGCACTCGCGTATGATCACGGAAATGATATTCTGGCAACCTCTGCCGCGACTCTGGGAATAATTATCGGACGAATCGGGCTGCCATGGTTTGATCCCCTGGCAAGTTGTATTGTTGCAATTATAATTATAAGAACCGGTATCAAAATTATACAGGAATCATCACAAGACCTCATGGATGCTGTTCCTTCGAAAGAACTGGCAAAACAGATACATGAATTACTACAACCTATTGATGGTGTCATCGCGGTTGAACATATCGCTGCGCACCGGTTCGGTCCGTATATTATGATAAATCTTATAATCGGGGTGAATGGGGATTTGACAGTCAGTGAGGGTGATGACATAGCAACACGAGTCGAGCAGGTTCTGTATACGCACCTTGAATTGGTCCGTACGATATACATCCATTATCATCCCGCAAAATAATCTCTTTATATTCCTTTCATATCACGCAGATCATATCTCTCATAGGTTGTACTCTTATCCGAAACGAGTATGGCAATGATACGGTGGTGATTAAAATTGAAAAAGGAAAATAACACGATGAGACGATTATCCGGAGAAATCCATGCCTGCATCTGTTTTATATTCAAAACGTATTCCGGTCTCCAGGTGAATTTCTTTTTTGAATCTTTATACAATGCAAGGTCCTGACCGTGGATCCGGATATAAAAAGGATGCCGTACAAGTTTTTGCTTTTCAGTTCCAAAAAATGCTTGTTTATTGATATTCAGAACGTGAGGCGATATGGAAAGACATTTTTCCCGGTTTTCTGTTTTACATGCATCGGTACAAACATCAATACCGGTAAATCCGTAAAGGAGAAGAGAAGCGGAGAGCTCCTCTGTTATAGCTTTGAACTTTTTTTCCGGTATTTCTTCGGATACTCCTTTGTTTTCATTCCCGAAATTATGTGATAATTCGAATCGCTTATATTGTTTATTCTCACAATCAATGATAATAAAGCTGAGTACCTCACTACCCTCCGGACTGAATCGCTTTTCTTTTATTAAAACACTATTTTTTGTTTCTGAAAAGGCAACAAAGGTTTCAAAGATTGTTATCTGCATCACAGTTCTTACCAATCGATGAGAGGTGATTTGTAGTAATTCACACCTTGCGCATCCAACCGCTTTCCATGGTGTGCCAGCCGGGCTTTATAATCCTTCCAGTCCCTGTCATTCTCATCCGACCAGGCCAATTCGGCATACCCTGCCAGTCTCGGAAAACAGAGGTACTCGATATCTTTCATCGTCTGTACCGATTCTGTCCAGAGAGGCGCCTCAATCCCAAGTATATGTTGCTCATGCAGCCCCGGAATAGCAGGATCCCATAGATATGCATCTTTCAGATTAATAATTCCGGCCCAATTCTGTCCGATGGGTGTCGATTCATTATACTTCATATCAAGATACATTTTTTTCGCCAGAGACACGATGATCCTGTTCCCTTTTTTTATCCCTTGCTTTGCTAACGTAAGTTTCTTCCAGTATTGCACGATTGCAGATTGATTCAAATCCGCCTGACTCACTTCTTCCCATCCGATCATTTCCTTGTTATGTGAATATACAATATCCTGCACTTTGTTGATAAAATAAATATAATCTGTCTTTTTTGCTTTATCAACCTCGTCCCCCCCGATATGAATATAAGGACCCGGTGAGATAGTACTCAGCTCCCTCATCACATCATTGATGAATTCATACACACTCTCATTATAAATATCAAGACAACTAAAACCGACGTTTGTTCCTCTATACAATTCCGGTGCAATGTTGTCTATGTTAAGTTCAGGATATGATGACAGGGCTGCGTTCGTATGTCCCGGCATATCGATCTCCGGAATTATTGTTATAAACCGGTCCAGTCCATACTGAACAATCTCTTTAAATTCTTCCTGAGTATAATATCCGCCTTGTCCCTCACCGACCTGACTGCTCCCGCCATGGAGAGCCAAAGCAGGCCGGGACTTTATTTCGATGCGCCAGCCCTGGTCATCGGAAAGATGCATATGCAGACGATTAAGCTTATGGAAGGCCATCAGATCGATAAATCGTTTTATGTCCTGAACATTAAAAAAGTGCCTTGCGACATCAAGCATGGCCCCGCGCCAGGTAAAACGAGGTTTATCCCGGATAGTGACAACCGGGACTTTCCATTTTACGGTTGAAATGATCCGGGTGCTGTAAATTTCCGGGGGAAAAAGCTGGAGCAGGGTTTGACACCCGTAAAAAAGCCCCGCCGGAGTCGCCGCAATAATTTTTATATTTTTTTCATTTACTTCCAGCCCATATCCCTCGGGACCCGGGAAATCCGATCCCGGATCGATCACAAGGTTGATATCTGCTTTTCCTTGTGTATTTTTAGAAGCAGTAAAAAGATAACCCGTCGATCTGCCCAAAATATGCAGAAAATACTCACCGACCTTTTCACCCTCTTCGGAAATGGCTATTGATGAGTTTTTTGTTAAGAAAAAAAATCCCTCCCCGGCCATAAGATATTGAGGTATCGGGATGAGTGGGTAAGTGCTTGCTGCTCCACCGGAAGGCTGAAGAGCGGCGCAACTTGCGAGAAAGAAGATACAAGCCCCAAGGGTGAGACAGATAAATTTTTGCTCATTTTCCGGCAACTGCATCAGAAATGTAATATGATCCATTACATTTGAATACATAATAATTCCCCATAACCTTCTTACTAGTGCTTTGACAACTAAATTATTAATTATTACTTTTTCAGCAATAAATATCACTTCAGTATAATTGTCAAAGCTTATGTGTTTTGAAATAAAGAATTACAATCCATACATCGTGATATAGATGTTTGTGTTTTTTCCAATATTTAAGTTGTAATTTACCTGTCAAAACACTAGTTTAGATTTATTATCTTCATGCAAGAATACATGGTGAGAGTACCCACCAGGTATTCTTGCATGAACCTCTTATAGTAATTCGTTTTATCATTTCACGCAAGGGTTATACATCGTTTATTTTTGTTGATCTTCTCATTCTGTGTTTTTTTATGATGGCCCGATGGGATACGATAACCATTCATGCGGATGAAAAATATTATCATGCTGTAGTTGTCAGAAGTTAGAAATTTCCATTATAATACAAATAAGAATAATTTTTAAGGAGATAATAGATGAAGATAGGTATTATTGTATATTCGCAAAGAGGTAACACAGAAAAGGTAGCTCAAAAACTCAAAGAAAAACTGACAACTGCCGGGCACAAAGTAACGGTGGAGTCAATAGTAACGGAAGGTAAAATAAATCCGGGTGTAAAAAATATCAAATTCAAAGTAATTCCCAAAACCGATCCCTACGAGGGTATTGTTTTCGCTTCACCTGTCATGGCTTTTTCTCTTTGCCCGGTAATGAAAGAATATCTTAATCAAATCACAACATTAAAAAACAAAAAAGTTGCTTTTTTAGCAGCCAAGAAACTTCCCTTTATTTGGACAGGCGGTAGTCAGGCAATTGCATGGATGAATAAAGCCTGTAAAAATAAAGAAGCGAACATTTTAGGTTCAGGTGTGATGATATGGAGCAGCAAAAACCTTGAACAAAAAAAAGCTGAATTAATCGAAAGTATAGCTGCATTATTCTGATAATTAATAAAATCGCCGGTGTAATAATCAGGCTGCCGGTGTCACAGATTTTTTATTTTAATAAGTATTTTTTGTTTTAAACGGTGATATGATTTATCATTGCCGTATAACTCAATCGCACGGACGATCGCAAACAATGCCTTTTTATATAACCCCATCTTAAAAAGCGCAAATGCTTTCTGATAATAGGAAGCATCATCCTTCTGATCGATCTCTATAACATGATTAAAGCAATCAATAGCTTCACTGTACTTTTCTATTTTATTAAGAAACACCCCTTTTTCATACCATAAGGTGGTGTCATATCTATCTTGCGATAAACGGCGGTCGTAACTTTGAATAATATCATCATATCTGCCGCATTTCATTAATACTTTATTCTTTAAATCCCTGGCTTCGCTGTAACACTTTCCGTCTTTTTTAATTATTTCTTTACAACAAAGAATACATTCATCGTATTGCTTAAGATGAAAAAGCACATATGCTTTATGAAACAATACTTCTTCATCTTTATGCGGAGAAGAAAGGAGCGTATTAAAACAATCAAGGGCATACTGGTATTCAGCGAGTTGAGAGTGGGCGAATCCTTTAAGATGCAGGGCTTGTTTATGCGATTTATTTATTTTAATAACATCACTAAAAACATTTATCGCTTTTTTATATTCTTTTAAAAAAAGATGACACCGCCCCTTTTCAAAAAGGGCCGGTTCGTATAATTTTTTATCATCCAACACCGAATCAAAGCAGCTTAAGGCATCCTCATATCTTCCGGAATTCAGCAAATCCATGCCATCTTTATACCATTCACTTTTATAATCTTTCGGCTCACTTCCCTTATTGGAAATAAAACCGGTGTACTCCGATAGGTGATCCCACACACTTATCGCCGTCTTCACATCCTTGTAGGTGTCGTTATAGTCATCATCATCTCCCGTGGGATGACAAAAATCATAGGAGATTTCATCGTACTGTTCAAGATTGGAGAGTGCAAGATTTTTGCTTTCAAGTGCTTCAATATACTCCGGATTATTTTTCAATGCCTGATTATAACTCCAGATTGCATCCTTTAACCGGTTTAATTCATATAGCAGCAATCCTCTTTTGTACCAGATCACCGGATTTGAGGGATCTATTTTTAAAGCATTATCATAGCATTCAAGGGATTCTTCTTCCCGGTTAAGTAAACGCAAGACTCTGGCTTTTTCCAGCCACACTGTAATATCACGATCATCGATGTCAAGGGCACTCTCAAGACAGGTAATTGCTTCTTTATACTGACATGTAGAGAGACAGACAAAAGCCTGTGTTACATATTCCTGAAAACGTTTGTTTTTCATATTATGCTGAGGTATTGTACCATTACAAACAGAGTTTTGTCAAGAAAAAATTCCAAAACAACCGAATCCGCTCTTTTATAGAGTTTATTACGGGAATATTGACATTTATGCCAAAGAGCATCATATTAAGACAGTAACCATGAGTAAACTTGCAAATTCAGGAACAACGATCGGACTGTTTATCGAATGGACAAACAATCCATATCACCTTGCAATGATCAGAGGAATACGTGAAGCACTCTCAAAACATGATACAAACCTGATCATTTATGTCGGAGGCACTCTCAATTCCCCGTTTACCTCTGAAGTAAACAGAAATATCGTCTATTCAATCGCCGATCCGTACCAGATCGACGGTCTTATCATCTCCGCTGCATCCTTGATGAGAACCAGTGATATAACGACACTTTCAGAATTTTGTCAAGGTTTGACTTCTTTTCCATTGGTTACCATCGGCCAGGCTGTCCCGGATATTCATTTTGTCGGCACGGATAATACGATTGGAATGCAGGAATTGATGGATCATCTCATCAATGTACATAACTACAGGAAATTTGTTTTTTTAAAAGGTCCCGACGGAAACCGGGATTCGGAAGAACGGTGTGAAGTCTATAAAAAATCGTTATTAGAGCACGGCATACATTTTTCACAGGAGCATATCTTTAACGGCTATTTTATGTATGAACACGCAGTCCGGATAACGAGAGAGCTCCTTGACAACAGAAAAAATGATTTTGATGTTATTGTCTGTGCGAATGATGATATGGCAATCGGCGTTCTTTCTGTTCTACAAGAACGTCACATATCCGTACCCCGGGATATCGCGGTTGTCGGATTCGACGATCAGGAGATTACACAATTTTTATCCGCACCTCTTACGACTGTTTCCCAGCAAGTTCAAATGCAGGGATTTGTTGCCGCGGAATCATGTATTTCAATTATAAATGGTGAAAAAATCGATAAAAGCATTCTTCTCCCCTCTTGTTTTGTCAGGAGACATTCATGCGGCTGTTCTTTATTTCCCCACATTAATCATTATAATTATAATGAAACTCAGGACAATAAAGAAAAAGAATATGATATCAAAACAGAAGTGCAAAGGATTATAATCAGCTTAAAAACACAAAAATATCTTGATAGTAAGATTCATGAAAACCTTGCAGCATCCGCAATTACCGGAATTATAAAATCGATAAAATCAGACTCAAAAGACGATTTTCTAAACGCAATGGAAAAACTATTTTCTCTTTCCGAATCTTTCACATTAACCCACCACTCAATAAACGATCTTTACACTATTATACGGGACGCGATAATTCCTTATATCAGCACTAATGAAAGAAGGAAATTTATCGATCATCTATTGGGTATCGCCGCCGCCAGACAGGCGGACAAACAACACCGGAACACAGAATACAGACGAAAGATCGAAGAACGTGAAATAGACGGACTACTTCGGACAATAGAAGAACTTGTTGCCACCATTGATCTGGAAAACCTGGCGAAACTTTTAAAAAGCATATTACCAAGATTCGGCATTCATAATTTCTATTTATCTCTCTACGAAAACCCGGAATCCGACAAGAGCCTATCTGTCTCACAACTTATTTTTAAATTCACGGAAGACGGGGAAATATATCATCCCAGGACGAGAATTCTTTTTCCAACAAACATACTTTGTCCTCATTATACGGTTCCGGAAAATAGAAAATTCTCGCTCTATGTCGAACCATTATTCTTTGGACAGACAAAACTGGGATTTTGTGTATTCGAATATAAATACTCCGGAGAAACCTCGTGGTATTCAGTAACAAGAATATTTATTGCCATGGCGCTCAAAGCGGCATTCTATGTCCAAAAGGTACAATTATATACTGCTCAATATGAAAAAGAGGTAACGAACCGGACCGAGGCACTTTCAAAGGCAAATGAATCTCTCACCCGGCTCTATAATGCTCAGAAAATAGCGGAAGCAAAAGTACGACAATTGAATGAGGAGCTGGGAAAAAGGGTACAGGAAAGAACCAGTGAATTGGAAGATTCGAATACACAGCTCCTTGAAACTCTCAACCGGCTTAAAACAACTCAGGCAAAATTGATAGAAGTAGAAAAAATGGCTGCCTTAGGGAGCCTTGTCGCCGGAATTGCCCATGAAATTAATACACCCCTGGGTATCAGTGTGACAGCCGCATCACATATGGACTCCATGGCGGAAAATATCTTACATCTCTATGAGATAAATAATCTCAGACGTTCGGATCTCGAGAAATATTTTATTACATCAAAAGAAGCTTCCAGCCTTGTTCTTGCCAATTTAAAACGGGCTTATAAATTAATTAGTAATTTTAAGAAGATCGCCGTTGATCAGTCCAACGAAGAAAGACGGGAAATAAATATCAAGGATTACTTAGACGAAATCATCTTGAGCTTACAACCCAAATTAAAAAAAACAAAACATACCATTAAAATACTTTGCAGTCGGGATATTATCATTGTGAGCAACCCGGGTGCTTTTTATCAGATAGTGACAAACCTTATCATAAACTCTCTTATCCACGGATTCGAGTTTATTGAGGCGGGAAAGATAACAATAAAAATTCAGAGACATAAAGACAAGCTGTTGTTTAAATACTATGATAATGGTTCAGGAATAAAAAAAGAAGATCTTAAGAGAATTTTCAATCCCTTTTATACGACAAAACGCAATAAAGGCGGGACAGGACTGGGGCTTCACCTTGTTTATAATATTGTAACGCAAACCCTTAAAGGAACAATTACATGCATAAGCAGATCAGGAGAGGGAGTACTTTTTAAAATAACCATTCCCCTCACCGGCACAAACTGAAAATGGAGGAAAATAAAAAATGAAATCACTCATACTTGCAGAAAAACCTTCCGTAGGAAAAGAAATAGCAAAAGTATTAGGATGCACTAAAATGCAAAAAGGTTTTGTCGAAGGTAACAAAAGCGTTGTTACCTGGGCTTTGGGACACCTTGTCACCCTTGCGGATCCTCATGACTACGAAGAGAGGTACAAGGAATGGCGGATGGAAGACCTTCCGATGCTTCCGGAAAAAATGAAATTAAAAGTAATAAAAAAAACATATCATCAATTTAACGTGATAAAAAATCTTATCAAACGCGGGGATATAAATAATGTCATCATAGCGACAGACGCGGGAAGAGAGGGTGAACTTGTTGCACGATGGCTGTTAAAACTCGCCGGGAACAGATATTCTATCGAACGTCTCTGGATATCTTCTCAAACAAAAAAGGCAATCCTCGATGGATTTGCACATCTGAAACCCGGAAAAGACTATCTTAACCTTTTCGAGGCGGCGGTCTGCCGTTCGGAAGCAGACTGGCTTATCGGTCTTAATGTCACAAGGGCACTGACATGTAAATTCGATACCCAATTTACCGCGGGACGAGTTCAAACCCCGACCCTCGCGATGATTACCGAACGTGATAATGAAATTAAAAACTTTGTCTCAAAAGATTATTGGATCATTACAGCGGACTTTGGCGATTATAAAGGTCTTTGGAAAGATGAAAAGGGAAATGCCCGTTTTTTTTCCGAAGATAAAGCCGGACAGATTGTCGGGAAAGTAAAAGGACAGACCGGAGAAATCGTAACGCTTAAGGCAGATAAAAAAAAGGAATACCCTCCCCTCGCTTATAATCTCGCCGAACTTCAGAGAGAAGGAAACAGGCGGTTCGGATACTCGGCAAAACAGACCCTATCAATACTTCAGACACTCTATGAACGGCATAAACTCACGACCTATCCGAGAACTGATTCAAGACATATAACGGAAGACATGGTACCGACCCTCAACGATCGATTAAAAGCAATAAATATTTCTCCTTTTTCTTCTTTTGTCAAACCTCTTCTTCGGCAAACCCTCTCCCCGGGTAAACAATTTGTAGACAATGCAAAGGTGAGTGACCATCACGCGATTATTCCGACAGAGGAACCTGTTCACCTTGACAGATTATCAGGTGAGGAAAGAAGAATTCATGAACTCATTGTGAAACGGTTTATCGAGGTACTGTACCCTCCGTGCAGCTACATACAGACACACCTCGTCACACAGGTTGCAGGAGAATGTTTTCATACAAAAGGAAAAGAAATCATAGATCCGGGGTTTAAAGTTGTGAGTTCAAAACTATATACCCAAACCGATACGGAGGATCAGACTGATGACCTCCCGGAACAGAAGATTATGAGTTTAAAAAAGGGTGATAAACGGGCGGTTCGGGATTGTACGACGGAAAGATTAAAAACACAACCCCCTTCCCGGTATACCGAGGCAACGCTCCTCACCGCGATGGAGGATGCGGGGAGGTTTTTAGCAGATAAAAAGCTTAAAGAATCGATAAAGCAGGGAGGAATCGGAACCCCTGCAACCAGGGCGGATATTATAGAAAAACTCTTTTATAATAACTATATCGAACGTCACGGGAAACTCATTTTCCCCACAACAAAAGGAATGAAACTTATTTCCCTGGTCCCTGAAAAACTGAAATCCCCGAGACTTACCGCAGAATGGGAATTACGGCTTGCAAACATTGAACAGGGGCTGGAAAACAAGTCGGAATTTTTAAGAGATATACGGAAGAATGCCCGGGAACTTGTGGGAGAAATCAGGGAAAACCAGGCTTCTTATACTCCTGATAATGTGTCGAACACACCCTGTCCGGTCTGTGGAAAAAAAATGCTCACTTTTAAAGGAAAAAAAGGAATGATGCTCGTCTGCCCCGATAGAAATTGCGGATACCGTACTTCAGAGAAAGAAACCAGGGGAGAATGGTTTAAAAAATCAAAAAAGGAGCAGTATATTAATAAAAAACTTATTGACCAATACAGTGATCATTCAAAAGAGACACATTCCCTTGGTGATCTTTTGAAACAAGCCATGGAAAAAAAGAAAAAAGAAAAAAAATAACAAGGGGTTCTATGGTTTTTTTGCGGTGATAATTGAATAGATCTTATTCTTTACCTGGGGAATAAGAAACGGAGCGACACTAAACCTCCGAAGCCCTGCATTGAGTAAGTATTCCGTAAACCGCGTATTCCCGGCAAGTTCACCGCATATATCAACAGGAGTGTGAGTTTCTTTTGCCTCATCGACGAGTGTTTTTATGAGTGATATGATGAGCAGATTTCCCCTCTCGTAATATGACGAAACCCCCAGGAGCTGACGATCCGCAGCCATAGTGTATTGAATAAGATTATTTGTCCCGATACTTAAAAAATCGGAGTGATCTGCAATTTCCCGGACAGCGAAGTAAGCAGAAGGGAGCTCAATCAACGCTCCAAGTTGTATCTCCTTATCAAATTTAATCCGCTTTTTAGAGAAAAGCTCCATCTGTGTTTCAAGTAAATCTCTGACAATAATCATATCATCCACAAGGGTTACCCGTGGAATGAGGATTCTTATTTTAAAATGAGCACTTAATTGGAGACAAACCCTCAATTGATCCGTAAGAATTTCCGGATACTCAAAAAGAAATCGTATCCCCATAAATCCCAGTGAAGATTTATGTTCGTCACTCGACGTTATATATGCGGGAATTTTATTATCACCGAAATCCGTTAACCGGATTGTTATATGCTTCTTCTTTAAATGTTTAAATAATCTGTACAATTCTTTAAAAATCCCGGTTTCAGAGGGTAATGAAGAGGTCTGCATGTATATCGGTTCAATACGGAATAAGCCGATAGTATCTGATACACCGGAATATTCATTAAGAATCTCCGGATTTGCAGGAACATTTGCATCAACATAAATTCGTTCATCGCCTATTCTCAAATCCTTATTCTTTGTTGCCTTAAACAACCGGATAGATTCAAGTTTGACTTTTTCAATTTCCTTCATTACTTCATTTTTCAAGGCTTGGGGGGGATTTATAATAACCACTCCTTCATATCCATTTATGAGAACCTGCGCTCCTTCGGGTATATCTTTATGATTTATAGCAATATCCGTAATCGAGGGAATGCCGAGATTCCGGGCCATAATCGCCGCGTGGGAGGCATCACCACCCTGCTCCGTAATAATTGCCTTCGTATTCTTCTGTTTAAGATGGACGATATCCGAGGGAAGGAGTCTTTTGGTAAAAATAATGGAATTCTCAGGAATCATGGAGAGTACATTTTCCTCCATACCTGTTAATTTATTCAATAATCTTTTTCCAATATCCTCAATATCACCCGCTTTTTCCCGGATAAGAAGACTTTCAGAGGATCTAAACTTCCTTACGAGCTGATGAAAGACACTTTTTACTACCTGTTCCGCGTTAACCATGTCCTCGTTAAGTTTTTTTTCGAGTTCTTCCGGGAGCATAATATCTTCCAGGAGAGAAATATAAACATCAAATATTTCCGTATCATAGATATTTTTGGTTTTATTCACTTTTAATTGTAAATCCTTATAATCTGTATTCATTTTCTTCAAAGCGTCCCGGATTCTTTCCATTTCTTTAGGAATTTCATCTTTATTAATATCCCGGACTTCTATATGACGGCTTTCAATATCATGATAATGGAATACATTCCCCAGAGCATATCCCCCGACTAAGGGTCTTCCTTTTATAGTAACGCTCATATATACATCAAATTCCTGAGATGACAGTTTACACCGGTAGATTGAATTATTTCTGCTTACATATATTTGATTCTTTCCATTCTTTTTAGCCTCCGCCAGGGCATTTTCCGCGGCAATCACCACTTCTTTCCCGTTTCTTAAGTCGTCTCCCTTGAACGAAGTAATTCCGATATTAATATCAGGAGTTCCTTGCGGATCATCACTTTCTTTAGATCTGATACTTTTAAGGATACGTTCCGCAACACCCTCTACTTCGTGTGTATTTGTCAGGGGCAGCAGAATAACGAACTTATTTCTACCATACCCATAGACGGAATCATATTTTCGCAGACTCGCATGAATACAACCGCTGACATACTTTAAAAGATCTAATCCGTCAGCTTTTTCATACGTTTTTCCCGATATATTTATATCCTCGATATCAATAAACATTAAAGAGATATATGCGTTTAACCGTTTTGTCCGATCTACCTCTTTTTCAAGATCGATCAAAAAAAGTCTTTTATCGTATGCAAGGGTTGATGTATCCACAATCGATACTTTGGCGAGTTCTTTGAAATTATCAATTTTAATAATTTTAGGTTCCAACAGAATATTACGGATATTTTCCTGATAATCCAGAGTCGCGACCTGAATGCTGACATTCCTTTGTAAAAGATCAACCATCCTGTTTCTGTGCTTAATAATATCAACGACTATTTTTTTTGCCTCTCCCTGATTCTGAGGATAGGTGTGTGTAAGGAGATAAACCGCTTCTATATATATTTCATTTTGCATTTCCTCTATATATTTTTCTAATTGTTCCTTTTCCAGTTCAGTTCCTTTTTTTTCTCCTAAAAAAACATAGAGCAGATCAAGGTTTAATTTTAATGACTTCAGATACTTTACTTCCTGCTTCCTGTCTTTCCTTTTTTTTTGCACCTTTTTCCTCCCCTGTCATATTCCTGTAAAAGGTTTTATCAATTCCCTATAAACTATCAGGTACTTGTTTTAAAATAAGTATCCCATAGTTTATAGCATAAAACAATGATCTCTTTTACGCAATAAATTTATATAGAAGAGACTTTTACAAAAATAAAAAATTTTACCGTTTCTAAGCACCCGCTCTACAAATAAATAAAAAGCAGAAAAAACCCGAAATAATAATATCAGATTAATAGAAAGGAAAGAAAATAAGGCGGGTTTTTAGGTTTATTCAGGGTTTGTTTTCTGGGAATTAAAGCGGGTGTCTACATCTGGTACAACCGCGTACTATTTTAAACTGGTATAAAAAGCTTATCAAAGAGCATCGGTTCCGTAAGAAGAGAATTACTGGATCATTTTATTATCTTTTCATATGATCAACTCTTCCGGCTATTCCGGAAATATATTTTCTATTATTACAATTTACGTCCTCACCAGGGTATAGAACAGCAGACTCCGGCAGGTTATATACAACAGCCGGAAGGTCAAATTGTAAAGGTTCCGATTCTTGGTGGTTTGTGGAAC
>JAFGRV010000044.1 GCA_016934975.1 Spirochaetales bacterium
CACAATCTGACAATAGGCGGTTGCAACATTTCCCGCCCCATCCATAAAAGCCTTTCGTGAACCGGGATCAAATTTGTTTTCCAGCTGTAAACTAAATTGTGTAAGAAGCAAATAAATATTTTCAGCATAAGTAATTATTTCCCGGGAGAGAGTAATCTCGTTTATTGTGCAGTTGTCCCAGAGGTTTAGCCAGAAATAAGTAAAACGACGCACATAATAGAGGGTTACCATAGAAAGTCCGTAACCGGCGAGGGCATTATTCGCGTCATTCCACTCCGGTCTTTGTGTATTAAGCCAGATTCCCCCGTCAGGCACAAAACTGCTTAGTTTTGCGAGAAAGAGAATAAGCACCTTTTCTATCAAAGATGCATGGTAGATATTCCCCTCCTGATCGTGTACGAGTGCCGCATCGGTTCCAAGGGTTTTTGTTCTCTGCTTTATCGAATTGTCCAGAGCGTCGTCGAAATCGATTGTTGAACGGGGATTCTCGAGCATTTTTTCATATGCCCTGATCCGGTATGGTATATGTGCATAAGAGTACAGTTCCTCCGTCATATCCCGGATAAGTGAACCCGGAAAGAAAATCTCCTGCCATTCGAAGAATTTTTGTACATAGATTATTTGATGGTCTTTCCAGTACCCGATATTTGACCAGGGATTCCCGGGTTCGATTTTTTCCCACTCAAAACCATTCTGTGTAATACGATACGGATTATAACCATCCATTGTGATCGCATTAAGAAATTTAGCGATAAAATGCCTGTAATAGAGAGGAAAGCTTAAACCTAACGCCTCCCAATTCTGAAAAATATCCCGCCAGTTGCCTTCATAATGTAAGACGGGTCTGCCGTCTTTATCTTCCGTATTAATTGAAAAGTTGTTCCAGGGTCTGGAGGGATCTCCATGCCTTCGGCTGAAACGTAAGGGGAGATATTCGAGAATATGACGTTTTAACGAAGGATCCTTTTCCTTTTCCATGACACATAAAAGATCTTCCCTCGGGATTTCGGGATCCAAAGGTGTAAATTTATCAAGATATTTTTTATACAAAAATGTATTTCTTGCTTTTAAATATGAAAGAAAATTATCCAGATTTATTTTATCGCCGTGAATGATCCCGCCTCTCATGACATTAAAAAGAGTATTGGCGTAATGATGGGAACAGAATCGTTTGTCCTCTGTTAGTTGTAGTCCGTCTGAGCGGCCGATTATTTTTTGGAGATTGTCACAGGTATTTTTCCGTTCTCTTTCTATACTCCGGAGGACCTGCGGGGAGGTGATGACATTGTCGATAAGATCTTCCACCCGGACTTGGCTTAAGGATACGTCGGCGATGAGATACCAGGATTTTGTTTCTTTACCGGATAATAAAAAAGAAGCTGTAACGATATAATCATTTTGATGTCCTTTTAAGATCGAAGAATCCGGTGTTTCCTTTCCGTTACAGAAAGAATGAAAGGCTTCGGATGAAAGAGAGATGTGTGAATTGTTTAATCCTGCATTCCAACATATTGTCGCCCTGAGACTTTCCTCCGGTTCTGCTTTATCGGTAATTCCGGAGGCAAGATTATATGCCGCCAGTCCGCAGGGATGAACTACATTGTATTTATAAGCATCAGTTAAACAACTAAAAGAGGTAAGAATTTGCCGGGTAATTCCGGGACTCATCATATTGGTAAAACCGTCTGCAAGGGTGATCGAAACAGGCTGATGTAAGAGATTTGAAATCTTATTTTTTTTTATAAACCCATAGTTTCTGCCAAAGGACCATGAATATGAAACAGAAAGGCCGAGAGTGTGATTTATTTCTTCAAAGATAAGTTCACACCCGGTCGTATGTTTATAGATATTCCCGGTTATATCATATATTTTTCCCGAGATATCCGACCAGGGCTCCCATAAAAATGTTTTATCCTCTTTTGTTACTCGCAGCGCGGTTTTTACACCGGTCCTGTTTTTATAGGCGTAAATCCTGTCGACGGTGTCATAAGGGAAAAGTGCCTGGTCCGGATTGATTCTTCCTGCAGTCAGGGCTCCTTTGCTCGAGATAAACATCCAATGATCCGCATCACTGACAAGTGTTATAAAAAACTCATCCATTTCCCGTACATTTTCAATTTTGTAATACAAATCGTCGTCGAGAAAAATAAAATCTCCCCTGACATGCCCTTTCTTTTGTGCCACAGGGTTAAGCCCCAGGTAGATTTTTTGAGTACTTCCCATATAACCTCCCGATCAATAGTCTTACTGTAGCTGTCTTGATAAATAATAACAAGACAAAAAAAAGGGAATTTGGTTAGGGACCATATAATCTGCAATTTCTTTTTTGTATCTTTATTGACTTTTTTATAAAAAAGTTTATCATTCAGTTGCATCTTAAATGAAACGGGAAGTAGTGTTTTGACCGTGTTATTTTAAATACATTTTAAAAGTATAGCAGTTTATTTATAATAGAAAAAGTGTCAAAACACTTAAGCTATGACCGGAATATTAATGAAGCTTGAAATTTTGAAAAACATTTAATGATTAAAAGAAAGGCGGTCAAAGCAATAGTATGGAACATAAAAAAATGGATGTTTTAAACGATATCAACCTGATCTTTAAGGGAATTAATACCCCGGATACATCAAAAGTCGAGTTTAAAAGATTACTTTCTGCTTCAAAGATTATGTTTGATGCACTTAATGCTACCATCGGCGGGCTTATGATAACGACACTGGATGGTGAGATTACCTATGTAAACAATTCATTTTTACGAATATTCAAATATAAGGATTCTTCCGAGGTCACGGGAAAATATTTTGCTTCTATCTGGGGAGCAGGGGAAATCGATTCCATTACCGATTTGAATGCTTTTATAAATTTAACAAATGGACGCAGGGAAGAATTTCGTATAAAAAAAGATGATGATACCGACTTTTTTATAGAAGCAACATCTTCGCTTATAAAAAATAATAAAGGGAAGATGGTGGGGTATGTTATTTCCCTTATGGAAATAACAAAACGAAAAAAACTCGAGATAGAACGTGAGAATCTTATCACAAAATTAAGAAGCGCCCTGGATAATATCAGGGTACTCAAAGGATTTATCCCGATCTGTGCTTCATGTAAGAAAATCAGAGATGATGCCGGATTCTGGCATCAGGTGGAAGAATATTTGAAGAGCCGTTCGGAAATTGAGTTTACTCATAGCATCTGCCCCGATTGTTTAAAAAAATTATATCCTGAATTATCGGATGAAGAGGATATATAGCTGGTGAGTCCCGAATTATTTTATAGAAGGTAATATCAGATGTTCAGAATCAGAAAAATTTATAATACGACACTCCCTGTGAATAAAAATGCTTTTGAGCAGATAAAAGTCATCATAAAGCAACAATTTTCTCACATCTCCGATGCCGATGTATCGGAACTGGAAGATCATCTTATCAATCCCGTGAGGTACCGTTTCCAGTCGAATATATTCGTTGCCGAAGATAACCGACGGACGGTAAAGGGATTTGCGCTTCTCATGTATTATCCGGACTTAAAGTTTTGTTTTTTGAATTATATTTCCACTGCAAAGACTATCTCCGGAAGGGGGATAGGGAGTGCCTTGTATGAACGTGTACGGGAAGAAGCACGGTCCTTGAATGCGTGGAGTATCTTCTTTGAATGTCTTCCGGATGATCCGTCATTATGCCGGGACCCGGAAATACTCAAGCAGAATAAGAAAAGACTGCGTTTTTATGAACGGTACGGAATATTTCCCATCATCAACACAAAATATGAAACTCCCCTGGAACCGGGAGATGATAATCCCCCGTACCTGATGTTTGACGATCTTGGGAAAGGGAAGAAATTAAGCCGGGATATTGCGAAATTTATAATTACTGCCATTTTGGAAAGGAAATATGCAGGTATTTGTCCGCCGTCGTATATCAATATGGTGTTGGATTCCATTAAGGATGATCCGATAAAAGTACGTGAACCGCGATACATCAAAACGGTTGATAAAATAATCCCCTTATATAAAATAGTCCCCGAAGATAAGCGTATAGCACTGGTGGTAAATGATAAACATTATATTCATCATGTAAAGGAAAAGGGTTATGTCGAATCACCTGTAAGAATAAAACAAATTCTGGAAAAATTGCAGCAGACGGATTTGTTTTCTCTGTTCCCGTCGAAACGGTTCAGTGAAAAATATATTACCGGGGTTCATGAAAAAGGATTTGTCGCATACTTGCGTACCGTATGTTCGACCCTTCCCCCGGGAACTTCCATCTACCCCTATGTGTTTCCTATCCGTAATCAGGCCCAGCCCCCGAAGGATATGCTCTACAGGGCAGGATACTATTGTATCGACACCTTTACTCCCTTGAACAGTAATGTTTATCCCGCGGCAAAAGGGGCTGTCGAGAGCGCCCTGACAGCGGCGGAGCTTGTTGCCGAGGGATATTTACTCGCCTATGCCCTGGTCCGGCCCCCGGGACACCATTCGGAAAAGAAAGTGTTCGGGGGGTTCTGCTATTTTAATTCCGCGGCAATTGCCGCCGAGTATTTATCAAAATTTGGAAAAGTTGCGATGCTTGATATTGATTATCATCACGGGAACGGACAACAGGATATTTTTTATGACCGGGATGATGTACTGACGATCTCCATACATGGGCATCCGCAATTTGCGTATCCTTTTTTTTCAGGGTTTAAGAACGAAAAAGGCACGGGAAAAGGAACAGGATTTAATCTCAATATTCCCCTCGCCGAAACAATACCTGTCACCGAGTACAAAGAAGCAATTGAACGGGCATTAAAAAGAATCAGAAAATTTTCTCCGGATTTCCTCATTATTCTTCTTGGTCTTGATACGGCACGAGGTGATCCTACCGGAACCTGGGATCTGAATAAGAAGGATTTTAATGAAATCGGTTTGACCATCGGATTGTTAAAAATACCTGTTTTAGTGGTTCAGGAAGGCGGTTACAATACGAAGAATATCGGAAACAATGCTCTGCATTTTTTTACCGGTCTCTGGGACGGGATTTATTGATAATAGAGGAAATGCTTATAGTAAAAAAGGTGAGTATGAAAAAGCAATTATAGATTATAATAAAGCTATTGGCCTTGATCCGGATAATTCTAAGTGTTATTGTAACAGGGGACTTTCTTATGCTTATAAACGTGAGTATGAGAATGCAATTACAGATTTTACAAAAGCTATTGAATTAAATCCTAAATATGCTAGTGCATATAACAATAGAGGGCTTATCTATTTTTACAAAAGTGATTATGATAGAGCAATGAGTGATTATGAAAAATGCCTTAGTCTCGATCCAAATTATATTTTTGCTTATTATAATAGGGGAATTATTCTAGAAAAAAAGGATGAGTATGATGAAGCAATTCAAGATTATACAATAGTTCTTGATCTTGATCCGATGTATATTGATGCCTATAAAAGAAGAGGAGAAATTTATGCAACTAAGATTAAATATGCTAAAGCAATGAATGATTATCATAAAGTTATCCAACTCGATCCAAATGATATTTATTCATATTTTAAATTGATTTATTATAGTTGTAAAGTATCAAATAAGCAATACAATAATTCTATAAAAATATTAAGGGATAATATCAATAAAATGAAATCATGGCGATTGAATATTGCCTATTATTTTATAGGTGATATTGATATAAATGAGTTATTACGAATTGCAGGTGACGATAATGAAAAACTTTGTGAAGCATATGCATATATTGGTATTACATATTTAGCAAAAGATGATAAAAAAAATGCTAAAGATTATTTTCAGAAATGTATTAACACAGGTTTAACAAATTTTATTGAATATGATATTGCTGAAACTGAAATGAAAAATAAGTAAAAGACCACCTGCAAAGCAGGTGGCTTTTTCCAAATCAACAGATGCACCTTTGATATACAACAATAGGAATTCGACAACGTCGAAAATGTAGAAGGCAAAGCCTTCAAAACAATGAAATATTGGTAAACATGGACCACCCCCAAAGTCCATTCTGTGAATGGCGGTGGCTTCCTTTTGATAGTGAACTTGACAATATTTAGAATAAAAGAAATATCTACTCTAAATTAGCTTATCAACGATTTTAATATACATCAACACAAAACGACACACAACGGGACTGTCGAATTTATCATTTTTAAAACAGTCTCTTCCCAAGCCCTATAAGTCAAGATAGTTGTCTTCTTTCATCAATATCAGTCACAACTATCCTGACATATAGGGATAATCCGGATAGCCCATAGCACTCCGTACATCAGCTCAACCAGGAACGAAAACAATTGTTTTTTATAAAAAAATATTTTACAATCCTCAATAGAAGTATGTATATACGCATCTGTCTTTGAGTTTGTCCATTTCCCCAAAACAGCCCTTTCCGGCACAACCGCTCTTGTGGGCCTGAACTCTGCATGGATGTGCAGAAAATCCCCGGACAGGGAAGAGATCGCCATCGGTGAATATCAGCTTAAAAAAGCCCTGGAAAGGGTGAAGCAGGAAAGAGATGTAAAGCTTATCATCAATCTTTTTCACCACCCCCTGGAATGGCTCTGGCCAAGGGACAGAAAACTCTGCCGTACCTATTTTCATAACACCGTATGTCTGGTGGGGCATTTGCATGATTCCGCGGGGTATCTGTCTATTGATTATGAAACCAGAGTTTCCCAGTTCCAGGCAGGGGGACTGTACCTTGGATCCGAATCGGAATGGCCCTGCCAGTACCACTACCTTACTTTTGATGAGGATGCCAATACTCTGCGCCTTGATTTTCGGAAATTTTCCAAAGATTCCCGGCGCTGGGTTTTGGACGGGGATAAGGGGAATGACGGGATAAAGGTGTATAATAATTTTTTTCTTGAACAAAAGGCAACAAATAAATCCCTCACACAAACTATCGAAATCCAGGTAAAACAGGACGCCTTGTTTGAAAAATATCTTGCCTGCACTCATAATGAACACCGTCATTTACCGGCCAAGGGCTTTGACCTTACATTGCCTGTGCTTATCACCCAAATTTATGTAAAAATGCGTGCCTTTTTACATGCCGAATCCCCTAAAAAGGGCGCAGGCCCGGCTGATTTCTCTGAAACCGGAAGCATGAGAACAGAAACTGGTATTGTGGATATGAAACAGGCCTTTGGCATACTGGAAAAACACACAATCAAGGACATGGTCATCCTCGGTGATCCGGGAGCAGGAAAAACCACGCTGTTAAAATACATTACCATCAGCCTTATTGAAGACAGGGGAAAGGAAATCCTCGGTCTCGGCAGCCGGCTTATTCCCTTTTTTGCCCCGCTACGGGAATTAAAAGACCCGCGGCATGAAGATTTTTATTCCTTTATTTCCCGTGTCTGCTGTTTTGATGATCGTGGTGTCAACATAACGAATTTTAAAGACCTCCTGGAAAAGGGGAAGGCAATCATCCTCCTGGACGGTCTTGATGAAGTGGCTGCCACAGGAAAGCGTTTGGAAGTGATAAAATGGATAGAAAAAGCACGGAATACTCATTATAATGTCCATTTTATCATCACTTCACGGTTTGCCGGTTACACGGGAATATACAGGCTGGACGGGAACCTCCTTGAACTTGCTGTGGATGATTTTACCCCGGAAGAAATTCATGAGTTTCTTTATAACTGGTACAGGACAGTCGAGGGCTTTTTGCATGGCGGGGACGAGGATGCAAAGAAAAAGGGTGAGGCTGATGCGGAGATTCTCTATAATGAGATTGTCGGTTCCAAAAGGCTTAAGTCTTTTGTAAAAAATCCCCTCCTCTTACAGATTACTGCCCTGGTGCACAGGGACAGGGGGCATTTACCCGAACGCCGGGTGGAACTCTACGAAGAATGCACCTCCATCCTCCTTGAAAAGTGGGACATGGCCAGGGGCCTGGATGTCACAATCCGTGCACGGGAGGCCCGGAAAATACTCCAGCCCATTGCATTATGGCTTCATAAGGTTGATGAAAGGCGGTCTGCTCCCTTACAAGAGATTATGAAGGTGCTCCAAAAGCCCCTTGAAGAACTCGGGAAATCCGGGGTGGATTGTGAAGCCCTCTTAAAAAACATCCGGGACCGGAGCGGGATATTTACCGGGTACAGCCATGATGAATACGGGTTTATTCATTTAAGCTTTCAGGAATATCTGGCAGCAGAAGAGATACGGAACAGGGACTTTCAGACAAAGAAATAACCCGGACAGCAAAGTACAGTATCCTTAGATTGCTCAACGGGCTTGCAGAGGATGGAGTGCACAACGCCCGGGATGTTTTAAAGAAGACAGTAAAAGGCAGAGATAAGCACCTTGCCGGTTATGCCGATTCACTTATGAAGGGGAAAGCACAGATATCTGGAACAGGGGAAACCGAAGCTCCCCGGGAAATTATCCATGAAGAAGACACCTCGGAGATGGTTCTTATCCCGGCAGGGCCTTTTTTATACGGCAGCAAAGAGGATGATAAGGAGGCCCTGCAGGATGAAAAGCCCCAGCGGGTGATTGAGCTTCCTGCGTTTTATATGGATAAGTACCCGGTGACCAACAGGCAATTTTGCCTCTTTTTGAATGAAGTTCAACCGGGAAGGGGACAACCCGAAAGATGGATAGATTTTTACGGCAGTTATGAAAAAGAAAAGTGCAGAATTGGTTTACAAAA
>JAFGRV010000400.1 GCA_016934975.1 Spirochaetales bacterium
AGACACTTAAATGGGATATCACAGTTTTTACACTCCCATTCAGCCTGAAGGCTCGTGGGAACAACAAGTAAATTTTCCAGTTCTCCGAGTTTTTTACGCTCTTTTATCCACCGGATTGCGTGTACTGCCGTGGAACCGGTTCCCAATCCAATTTTCATTCCACTCTTTACCAGCTTATTGACAACTTCAATCCCCAGCTGTTTTTTGATATCATTTTTGTCCATTCGGATAACTCCTGTTCACATTAATATCTTTACTGACAATTTTTTTATTATTCATACCATGACGCAGGCTGCGCCCGCAACCCAAATAAATATTCCATGACGAAGCTGCGGTTGAGAAAACTTTTGATTTCACGAGAACCTGCTTTTAGCTATTATTCCTGATATTCTTGTAAAAAACAAGAATATCAGGAATAATAGCATATTATCGGAAAAAATAATAGCATGCCCACTGAATTTCTTATTTATTACGTCATTGATTTTTCAGGAAAGGGTATGACCTTTTCGAAATTTGAGTACCATCGACTTCGTCGAATTCCTGTTAAAAGAGTAAATAGAATAATTTTTATAACAAAGAGTGAAATCGGTTGAAAAATAGTGCAAAGGAGTTCTATAATATTATGTGAAAGGTTTTTATTGGAATTTCCGGTTTTTATGAGAATAACCTGATTTTAGATTGATTCAATATAAAATTTAATAGATTGATAGGTTTATGGAAAAAGAAACTGGCGATAAAATGATTCTACCTCATATTTCATACCATAAAATACTGAACCAGATAAAGGATGGTATTTTTATTACGGATATGGAGCGGAAAATTGTATATTGGAATCAGGGAGGGGAAGAACTTACCGGATTCACGAGTGACGAGGTTGTCGGCGAATATTGTTATAATTTTAAAGGTCTTTGTAACACCGATCAAAAAGGATTATATTTGTGTGAGCTGGGAATGTGCCCGCTGGAGAGGGCTCTCTCGACAAATACATCCGGAATTTATCCTCATCTTGTTTTTATGGAAAAAAAAGATGGGAACGAACTCCCTGCATCAATCAATGTCGGTCCCATACATGATATCAATGGAAAAATTGTCGGGGGAATCTGTGTGTTCAGGGATATGACTGATGAATACCGGCAAATGAAACTCGCCGGCGAAATTCAGAAAAAAATGATCACCCTTGGAAAAACAAGGAAAAACAATATTTCAATCGATACATTTTATAAACCTGTCGAAGAAATTGGTGGTGATTTTATGGAGGCCTTTTTTCTCGATGATAAAAACCTTGTCGCCACCATCGCCGATGCCACAGGCCACGGAATTTCAGCCTCGTTATTTACTGTTATTTATAAAACACTCCTTCATGCTTCTTTTTCCCAGCTCCATAAACCGGCGGAGGTTTTGCATAATGTGAATCGTGGTTTCCTGCAGACAACGCAAATTGAAGGTTATTATCTGACCGCCATTCTTGTTGTGTTTAATCCCATCACCCGGATAGGGAAACTGGCATCTGCAGGTCATCCCCCGGGATTAATCTTTAAAAAAAATAACAGGGGGTATACACTTAGAAATGTTTTAAATGTCCGGTCGATTATGATCGGAGTTCAGGAAAATGTCGAATACCATGAGATTGATTTTAAGCTTGAAAAAGACGAGTTTCTCCTTCTCTCCTCAGACGGACTCATGGAAGCTGAATGTACAGGTGATATAGCCTTCGGTGTCAATGGCATCGAAGAGTTTCTTGCCGACTATAATGGGTATGATATCCTTAACGACATGATGCGCCGATTATACGACAAAAGCAAATATGTTGAATTTCTCGACGACGTGAGCATGATTAAAATAGAACCCATCGAAGATTCATCAATAAAGACTGAGTAATTTCAGTATCTTCTCTTTCCCTATGGTCAGGATAAAATTAGCAAGTCTCGGTCCCATTTCTTTTCCGATAAGCACTCTGTAAATAAGTTGAAACAGTACTTTTGTATCTATCGAATTTTGTTCTGCCAGGGAATAAAACAATTCCGCAAGTGTGGTTTCGGAAAAGGTATCAAAATCTTTCACTAAAATCTCTTTAAACTCATTTATATATTTTTTTTCATCCGGTGACAAAGGAATCGGTTCTGCGTCACCCGGGCGCAGGGTAAAACGGAAGCTCTCCGGGGCATATTTTTGTATCCAGTTCCAGGCACATTCCGCTCTTTGGCGGATATGTCCGGTGTCTTCATCATTTTCCATACCAAGACCATCGATGACAGAGGAAATGTCCCCATTCGCGATTTGAAGCAGATTGCAGAGATGTCTGAAAGGCATCTGATAAGGCATTTCCTTCGGAACTTCCCGGATTTGCGAAAGTTCATAATTTCTCATTATTTTTGCTTTTTTCTTTTCCGAGACTGTTTCTTTTCCAAAATACATACGTTCGCATTTGTCATAATCCTCATAAATCTTGATAACATCAAGATCAAAGGATATTGCAAACTCCGTATCGGGCCTGGTGCTGACAAAAAGAAAACGTACGATCTCGGGCTGATAAATTTCAAGGGTATCTTTCAGGCTGATGACATTCCCCAGGGATGACGATATCTTGCCACCTTTCCCTTTTATACTGATAAAATCGTATTTGAAGGTGATGGGAGGATCAAAACCATAGACTGATGATGCTATATGTTTTGCCGTATCGAAGGATCCGCCGCTGGAGTGATGCTCCTTGCCTGCGGGTTCAAAATCTACTTTTTCATAATCCCATCGCATGGGCCAGTCAATTCGCCAGAGTAACTTCACATTATGGGTTGTTTTTAAATCAACCTCTTCTTTATGCCCACAGGAAGAACAATTGTAGCTGACCTTATCATTTCCATCCCAGAGGTTAATTTCCGTCGTATCTTTTCTGCAATTTCCGCAGAAAATGGAAATAGGCCACCAGGAGTCTGTCAACGGGGTTGTACGGTATTTATTCAGTATATCCATAATAATAGTCTTTTTCTCAAGGGCTTTTTTTATCCCATCGACATATGCAGACTTTTTATACCGGTCTGCCTGATAAAGATATTCCGGATGTATTCCAACGATAGGGAGTACTTCCTCCACTTCTTTTTCATTCCTTTGGGCATAACTCGCCTCTTTTTCGTAAGGATCCGGAGTTTCGATGATCGGTTTTCGTAAGTAATTTTCAAGCATTTCTTTATTCGGCATATTTGCGGGGATTTTACGAAACACATCATAATCATCCCAGGAATAGATAAAACGCACTTTTTTTCCCCTGTGACGCAGAGCCCTGACAATAAGGTCTACCGATATAATTTCTCTGAAATTTCCGATATGGACTGTTCCCGAGGGAGTAATTCCGGATGCGCACACGTAAGGTTCTTTGTCACCTTTTGCACGGATAATTTTGTCTGCAATTTGATCTGCCCAATGCTCGGGTTTATTGTTCATAAGTCGTATTTTCTCCTTTTGTGAAGGCTTTCTGCTTTTATATGCTGTTTAAACCAGTTTCATGAGAGTATACTTGAACCAAACATATAGATCAAGAGTACCGGGTTTAAAAATCCCGAATCGATCCAAAATCTTTTAATGCGAAATGATTTTACAGAAGTGGGGGGAATTGTCGATAAACATAATAATGAGATATATTCTTTTGCTTTTTCTTATTATTACTCCTCTTCTCTGCCAGTCTTTGGAAACCGGGTATGCTTCCTGGTATGGCGGGAAATTTCAGGGACGATATACCGCAAGCGGTGAGATATATGATATGAATAAGCTTACCGCAGCCCATAAAACACTTCCCTTCGGAACATTTGTAAAAGTGATTAATATTGAAAACGGAAAGAGTATTGTTGTAAAAATAAATGACAGGGGGCCTTTTGTAGAAGGAAGGATTATCGATTTATCCAGGGCAGCAGCGGAAGAAGTCGGCATGCTTAAAAGCGGTATTGCAAAAGTACTTATCCGGATTGTTTCTCAAAAAGATGAAGATGAATTATTTTACTCCATACAGATCGGATCATATTCCGATCCGAAAAATGCGGAACGGATCAAAAATTTGCTTAAGGAAAAGGATTTTGGGGTTATTATAGAGAAAACCACAAAAGGTTTGCACCGCGTCATTATCGATAATATAAAACAGGATGATCTCCAACCCATTTTAAAAGAACTCACGGCGATGGGTTTTGTTCAGGTTCTCGTAAAAAAGAAATGAAAAATTAAAAAATTGGATTATATTTGCAATGGATGAATAAATGGATTTTTATTTTATTTCTTCTTCTCATTCCTTATTTTATCTATGCAGTTAATGCGGAAACAGTCTATGACCGGGATCAATATTATAATACTTCCGGAATGGCTTCTATTGATTTATCCCTGAAAGAATTAACAGAAGTTTTGACTGATTTTAACGGATACCGGAACTGGGCCCTAAAAGGAATAGACGGTAAAGATCCGCGTTCTAAAAAATTTAATCTTATTCTTTCAGATGTCGATTATTTGGAAGAAGCCGGGAAATTCATCCTTATTTTTGATATCAATCTCTTCTGGCCTTTCGGAAGCAAAGGGAACAAGGTTTATTTTGATATTATTTATCACTACTCACCCGCAGGGACATTACGAACCATAGAATTTGATCTCTCGAATCCGACAATTCTCGTTCCCTCGGCCAATCTTTCACTGGAACTTTATGATCATGGATCTGAAAGCAAAATTTATTTTAAAAGTAAAATCAAGCTCGCCTGGTTTTTTGATATGTTTTTTTCACTCAAGGCTTTTAAACGGAATTTCGAGGTTCGTATCGTCAATATTATTCGTAATTTAAGGAGATTGTTTCATAAAGCGGAACCGGAAAAGAAAAAACCGGTTATAAAAAAT
>JAFGRV010000401.1 GCA_016934975.1 Spirochaetales bacterium
ATGGAATTAAATTTACCAATACATCACTTCATACCTGTGATATTAATTCCAAAACATTTAAAAAAGATATAGAAAAATTTGCGGGTGTATGCAGGGTTGTGTCCGGTGTGAGAAAAGCCAGAATCGGTGCAATCGGTGCACGACCAGCTGCTTTTCAGACGGTAAGGTTCAGCGAAAAGCTTTTTCAAAGAGCCGGAATTACAATAATTCCCGTAGATTTATCAGAAATTATTGCAAATGCAGGGGAGCTTGATTCCGAAGCACAATCTGTTAAAGAAAAAATTACTCACATTAAGAACTATGGTAACATCGCTTCTCATATCAAAGATGATGCAATAATAAGACAGGCAAAGCTCTCTGTCGTCATTGATAGGTTTATGATGGAGAATGAACTCGATGCTTCGGCAATTCAATGCTGGGAAAGCATTCAGAATAACTACGGCTGTGCAACCTGTTTATCTATGAGTATGATGGGAGAATCGGGAAAACCCTCTGCATGCGAAATGGATATATCAGGGGCAGTATCTATGTACATACTCCGCCTTGCTTCGGAAAATGCCCCCGGTTTCCTTGACTGGAACAATAATTTTAATTACGATAAGGAAATGTGTGTCTGTACACATTGCAGTAATTATCCTGCAAGTTTCATGGGAAATAAAGTGGAAATCGGGGAACTCGATATTCTTGGTAATACAATCGGCCGGGATAAATGTTTCGGCGCTATCAAAGGTAACGTTGCACCGGGTGATTTAACATATTTCAGAGTTTCTACCGATGACTGTAAGGGCCGGATCAAAGCTTATGGAGGGGTTGGGACATTTACAGATGATACATACGAAATGGATGGCGGGATCGCCGTATGCAGGATACCTAAGCTTAATGAAGTAATGAATCATGTATGCAGAGAAGGTTACGAGCATCATGTATCAATGGTTCGCGGTAATGTGCTTGATATCGTGGAAGAGGCATTAATTCGATATCTCGAATGGGATTTTAAAGCTTTCCGGTAAAAATCGGGAAAGCCTTGGGAGTCATAACTTTGTAAACAGCGGGATAGTTTCAATAATGTGTGTGTAAGAAAAAGACCACCTGCAAAATCCGTCTAAAGAACGGCGGCGGCTTTCTTTTGATAGTAAAACCAAACCACAAAGGTTTTAAGTATACAAATAGAAAGGGATAAAATTATGAAAAATTATTTATTTCAAAGATTAGCTGCTTTATTAATATATGTCACTTTAATAATAATGGTCATGAATTCCTGTGTGAGTACAAGACCACACCCTCAGACAATTTCACAGCGTTGGCCTACGGCCCTTAGGCCCAATACAAAAAATCTATATTTTTCTTGACACCCGGAAATTATCTAAGAGTCAAGACATACGTACGGGCCAACGCTAAGTGTTACGGGCCGAAAATCTTTGAATAAAACCTGCGATTTTCGCCCATAGTAACACAGGAACCTCAGCTTAAGCCACGTATAGTTGTCATTACAGACATTTCCACATGGGAAACCGATGACAATGAATCCTTGATCCGGCTGCTTGTCCAGGCCGACATGTTCGAAATAGAGGGCCTTATTTTTTCAACAGGTTATAGTGTAGATAAGGCTGGTAATCTTAAAAAATTTTTGGACCTTATTTATTACGCAGGCTACGCCCGCAGCCTAAATAATCAATTTATGACAAGGTTGCAGTTGTGAAAGCTTAATGATTTCACGCGAACCTGCGTTTCGCTCTTATTCCGGATATTCTTGTTAAAAAACAAGAATATCCGGAATAAGAGCATAGAGCAATTGATGCATATGAAAAAGATTTACCGAACCTGCTTAAACGCTCCAAACAGAAGGGGCATTCACACGATAAGGGACAGCAATATATCGGATACTGGCCGAGTCCGGATTATTTAAGAAAACGTACTATGATGGGAAGCAAGTACAGAGGAATGAAATATATTGGTGCTGATAATAATTCCGATGGGAGTAATTTGATAATTGGACAGGCCGATGAAAATGATGATCGTCCGGTCTGGGTAACCATATGGGGAGGAGGAAATACACTGGCTCAGGCAATCTGGCAGGTGCAGCACACACGGAGTGACGCTGATCTGAAGGCTTTCCTGCATAAAATCCATGTATATACAATAACAGATCAGGACCGCCACTACGACGGATCTGAAGGATATGAAGTCAGTTCACATCAATGGATGCGCCGGGAATTTTCAGAGGATCTTTTATTTATCTGGGATGAATGCGCCTGGAAATTCCAGAATGATACCGGGAGAAATAAGTGGGAGGAATATGAAACCCATATCCAAAATCATGGTAGCCTGGGCAGCCAATATCCTAAATACAAATATGGTGTTGAAGGCGATACACCTTCTTTTCTTCATATTATGCCTACAGGACTCAATAACCCGGATATTCCAAACCAGGCCGGGTGGGGTGGATATTTTGAATGGGGCATAGGCGCAGACAACGCAACGTATGCATATACAAACAACAGAGGTATAGCTTACAAAATTTCCATGAAATATCAAAAACATTTTTACCCGGCAACCTTTAACAATTTTGCCGCCCGGATGGACTGGGCAAAAGAAGGAAAAGGTAACCGGAATCCTATTATTGTCATTGATGGCGATGCAAGTATTAATATAATGACAAAAACTCCCCCCCGGGGAGCAGTGATTACCCTCGACGCATCGGAGACCTTTGACCCGGATGGAGACAAATTAACATTCAACTGGTGGTTATTATCTGAAGCAGGTACTTATACTGAGGATGTCAGTATCTCGAATAGTAACTCAAGTACAGTAAAGGTCCATATACCCTTCGATTCGGCAGGAAAAAATTTTCATGTGATATGCGAGGTGACGGATGATGGGATTCATAACCTTAGTGATTACCGCAGAATAATCTTTGAACCAACGGATTAAGCTCGCTTCGTTGTAAAGGAAGGATTTTATTCACATAGTATTTCCGTTAAATCAACATATATTTTTAATATTTTTTGGGTTGTGGGCATAACCTGCGTAATGTATCATCAACAGAAAAATATAATTCACCGCAAAAA
>JAFGRV010000402.1 GCA_016934975.1 Spirochaetales bacterium
ATACCAGTAGAAACAGATTATTCTTTAAATCTCGGTATTATTGGAAAAGTAAATGGGGATGGGCTTACCTTTCCTCAACTTAAACAAAAAATTGAACAAAAATTCTCGTCTGCATATCCACAAGGTACTCCATCTCTCACTATTAATTCCTTAGGTAGATTTCAAGTTTTAATAACCGGAGAAGTTCCACAAATACGAATGGCAACAGCATGGGGTCTTTCCCGGCTAAATGAAATTATTTTTAATAATATTGGGCCTTATTCATCAATTCGTGATATTAAAATAAAAGATAAAAAAGGAAAAATTAAAACATATGATCTTTTCGAAGGAATTTTCCAAGGGAATATAGATCAAAATCCGTATGTAAGGCCGGGAGATACAATTATTATTTCCAAAAGGGGCAAAAAAATAGAATTACGTGGAGAAATATATCGTCCGGGCAATTATCAGATATTAAAAGATGATACTATTTCAGGTATTATTCAACAATATGGAGGTGATTTTACAGAAAATGCTAATAGGAATCAATTACGAATAGAAAAAACAGTAAACAGTACAGTTCAGTTATTCGATTATAAAGAAATAGCAGAAAAACAAGCTGATTCTTATGTTTTAGATGGAGATGTTATCATTATAGAACAGGAAAAAAAAACAACACCTGTCCTCTATATAGAAGGAGCTATACGTGAAATAGGTGAAGAAACGGTTGGTCCTACAGGAGAAGATGAAGCAGTAACTGGCATGCATAATCTTATTATCCAGCCATTTCTTATCGGAGATACTCTTTATGATGTGATGAATAAAATAAAAGATTCAATTACATCCAATGCAGACCTGGTAAATTCATATTTAGTAAAAAATACTGAGCAAGAGATAATTCCATTAAATCTTCAAGAACTTCTTTATAATAGTAATTTTTCATACGACCAAGTCATAGAATCTTTTGACAGAATAATAATTCCTACAAAAGCCATGTTTGTTATAGTAAATGGCGATGTAAGAAATCCGGGAAATTATCATTATATTCCCCAAAAAAAATATAAGTATTATATTCGACTCGCAGGCGGTACCATAAATGGGAATCTTGAAGTAAATACAATCCTTATTACCGGATATAATGGAAATATAAAAGATTTTGAAGATGATATTGAGTTGAGTGATACTATATTTGTGAAACACGCATCTGTTATTGTTTCCGGAGCAGTCTCTACTCCGGGTGAATATCCCTACTTTCCCGGAAAAACATATTCGTATTACATAAACCTTGCCGGTGGTATAGATAATACAAGGAATGATGGTGAAGTTAAAATTAGAGATAGTGAAAATAAATCTAAAAAAAAATCGGAGATCATAAACCCCGGAGATTCTATTTACATTCCTCCAAGTAGTTTTATCTATAATGTAGAAAGGTTTATGACCATAATAACAACAGCCTTAACAATCGTTGTCTCTTCATTCATTCTCTATGACAGATTCTCTGGTCAATAAGACCTCATTCCGTCATTAGTCGAATCAATCCCAATCCCTTTATGCATAATACCCCTTTTTTAATCTCATTTTAATATAGACAATTTCTTCCATCGACCAGAAGTGTAATTTTAGAATACATTTTTTATTTCATTCCCGCCATCTTGGGCTGCTACTTTTATTATTGCATTTATGAAAAAAGTTAATCAGGCAGATTCATTTTATCAATTGGCGTCAACACACAACTAAAATAAACACCAGTACGTGCATACTAAAATTGAGAATTGCATAGAAAGACACCACTACTTTTTATAAAAACAATAGGAAATCCATAAAAAAAAGCGGCCCTCCGGACCGCCATATTATTCATAATATACAAGTCAAATAATCACTACCGAATATCCGCAAGTGCCCTGCTTATTTTCACAAGCTCAATAAATTCCTGCCTGTACCCTTCTTTATCCGAACCCTTTGCACCTTGAGCAAGTTCAAGAACCTGATCAAATGTCCCTTCCCCTTTATATTCTGAATCTCTTAACAAAAGCCCCCATTCCGCGACTGCCGCGGCAAACCGGAAATTATCAGAGGAGGCAGAAAGGGGGAGGTGTTCATCCACAACAGGGACATCGATAAGAATGCTCGTATTTTCTTTTGGTTTTTTGTACCGGAATTTCAGGGTCATTATCTCCGAACTCGAATAAGCATCTTCCTTTATAGTGGTTTGCTGATATTTAAGTTCCTGTGCATCAGTCATGGCAATTGTCTCATGTGCAGGGATAATTTCATACAGCGCCGTGACCGTATGCCCCGCCCCCAATTCACCGGCGTCTTTTGTATCATCATCAAAATCTTCTTTTGCGAGAACCCTGTTTTCATACCCGATAAGACGGTACGATTCGATATATACTGGATTAAATTCAATTTGAATTTTAACATCTTTCGCGATGGTCACGAGGGTACTTCCTAATTCGGTTACAAGCACCTTCTTCGCCTCACTCAAAGTATCAATATAGGCATAATTGCCATTACCCTTATCCGCGAGTTTTTCCATCTTTGTGTCTTTATAATTCCCCATGCCGAATCCCAATACTGTCAGAAAAACACCGTTTTCCCTTTTTTCTTCGATAAGCCGGGTAAGCTCTGCATCGCTTGATGCACCGATATTAAAATCCCCGTCTGTTGCCACAATCACCCGGTTATTGCCTTTGGGGTTATAATACTGCTGTGCAGTCGCGTACGCCAGTGTAATCCCCGCCCCCCCCGCGGTGGACCCGCCGGCTGAAAGCTGGTTCAAGGCATTTAAAATGGTTGTTTTTTGATTTCCCGGGGTTGATGGGAGAACCAGTCCGGCTGCTCCTGCATAGACAACGATGGCTACCCTGTCCTGTTCACGGAGTTGATTAACAAGTAAGGTAAAGGCCTCTTTCAGGAGGGGAAGCTTATTTGCATCATTCATGGAACCTGAAACATCGAGGAGAAATACGAGATTGCTCGGGGGGAGTTGTTCCGGGGAAATAATCTTGCCCTGGATCCCAAGGTGAATAAGCTTATGGTCCTGATTCCAGGGGCACCCGGAGACCTCGGTAAAAAATGCAAAGGGATGAGTTCCTGAAGGCTCAAGGTAATCATAGGTAAAATAATTTATCAGTTCTTCTATACGTACAGCATCCTTATAGGGAAGCTGATTGCTTTTCAAAAATCTCCTTACATTCGCATAAGAGGCAGTATCCACATCGATGGAAAAGGTAGAAACAGCATTGTCACGGACATTTAAAAATCTGTTTTCGTAAATCCGGTCGTATTCTTCGGTATTCCAGTCACCCCTGTCTGCCGCCTCTTTTTCCTCTGTGTTTGCCGTTTCATTAACAATTGGTGACGGAGGAATGAGCTCCTCTTTCTCCATGGCAGATTTTTCCCCGGCAAGGACGATCTCATCCATAAAGACAGGATCATTGAGAAAAGTCTCTTCTGTTTCCTGCTGCTCCATACCAAGAGTGCTATAAAAGTCATCCTCCGCAACAGCCTCACTCTTCTTTTCATCCCGAACAATTAATGAATCATCCCGATCCTCTGCTTTTTTCTTATCTTTTTCAGGGGTTTTGGGTTTAACCTGAGGCTGGGACTCCCCGGGAGAATTTGATTCTTCTTCTGTTGTATTTTCTTTAGAGATTTCATCTCCTTTTTTATCATGTGATAAATATGATACTTCCTTATTTTCATTCCGGGCGAGATGTGTAATAACCGGGAGAAGAACGCCAAAGACAAGGGTTGCACTGAATATCCCCGCTGCCGCGGCGATACCTATCTTTAATTTATTATTGAATACCCAGGTGATAAAATTAGGCTGTTTTTTTGTCATATTCTTAAGAATTTTCGACCTTAATTCGCTTTTAAAACCTTCATCCATGGTAACGTCGGGTTTTGAGGAAAGAAGCTTATCGATTATTTTTTTCAATTCCTCCTCCTTTTCTGCAAGCTCGGGATCAATCTCATAAAGATCGCGTAAAATATCTTCTATTATTATGCTCATATCATTACCTCCGTCATTGATATTTACTTTTGAGCAGAAAGAGAAGCAGTAGCACGGCAACAGAGAGCTCTTTTCTGAGCTTTGCAATAATCCTGGAAAACATCATTTTACAAGCACCTTCACTTTTACCGATAATGTTCGCGATTTCTTTGTATGAAAGATCCTGCCAGATCCTTAAAATAAGAATGTCCCGTTGTTCCGAAGGAAGTTTCTTTAACACTTCCCGTAATTCTTCCAGTTGTTCTTTATTCTCACTATCAAGCTCGATATTCTGTTTTCCCGCAAGGTCCCATACATCATCAATATCAACCGTCTTTCTCGTTGACCGGTAATAATCTGTCACAAGATTTCTCGCGATCTGGTAGATCCATGCACTCATACTCCCTTTTTCAGGATTATAAAGATGCAATTTCTCCAAAGCCCGCAAAAATGTTTGACTCGTCAAATCCTCGGCAGTCTCCTTGTGATAGGTCTTGTAATAGATAAACTGGTAAATTCGTGTTGCATAATTATCATACACTTCTGCATACTCTTCCCTGCTTACACCGGATTTTGTTTCCGGAAAGCTTATTATCTTCATGTATCTTCTCCCTTTATACATCTCACACGGCTCGCGAGCCTCGCATAGACACAATATATCCTTAATTATTCAATGTTACAATTAATAGTGTTTACACTATCAGTATATACGAAAAAAGAAAAAAAAGGTAACTGTTGAATTTTCTAAATAGAATTTGTATATTTCCTGATGCACACTTCATTACAGTTTTGTCTATCGGAAAAAAAGAGTGCAGAGGAGACATGGCAGAAGGCAGGCAGGATAAAGGTTGATACAACAACAATTATCACCGAAGCAGATGAGGAATACGAGAACAACATGATTGAAATGAAGGCAATAGTTCAAAATGACCGGGGGATTCATTGCAGACCTTCCGGAATAATTTATAAGGCTATTGAAGGCTACAAAGGTGAAATAACTCTTATTTCCCGGGAAATGGAAGTCGTACTCACATCTATTATGGATATTATTGTCTTAGGTTTGTTTAAAAACGATAAAGTCATCGTGCGGGTATCCGGTGAAAACGAGGAAGGGATGTGTAAAAAACTGATTGAGCTTTTTGAAACGCACTATGATTTTCCCCCGCAGAATGGCAGCTCCCCGGGATAGAGTACTTAAAGAAAATTATATTCCTCTACATACTTCTTTATCACTTCCGCAAACTCATCCACATCTTTCTTTTCCGTATCAAAAGAGGTCATCCACCTGACCTGATGTATTTTTTCATCCCACATATAAAAGAAAAACTTTTTTCTGATATGAGGAATGGCTGCCGGAGGAAGTATGGGGAAGAGAGCATTTGTTGATACCGGCAGGGGAATCGAGATTCCCTTGATATCTTTCACCCTCGTTTCAAGATAGGAAGCCATGGTATTGGCAGATAAAGCATTCTCATACCAGAGATTATCTGTAAGATACGCATTAAACTGGGCCGAAATAAACCTCATTTTAGCCCCGAGATTCATACCTTGCTTCCTGATATATTTAAAATCACCCGCCATGTTTGATGAAAAAAAGACTACTGCTTCACCGAACATCATCCCGTTTTTTGTTCCCCCGAAGGAAAGTACATCCACTCCACAATCAAGAGTGACTTGTTTCAGATTTTTTTTAAGACGTACCGCGGCGTTCGCTATCCGTGCCCCGTCCATGACAAGATACAAACCATGGGAATGAGCAAATTCCGAAAGAATCTGTATTTCTTCTATAGTATATAAAACTCCAAGTTCGGTGGGTTGGGTTATGGCAATTACTTTTACCTGAGAATACTGCTGATTCCCCTGCCCGCTGAGGTGTTCTTTTATTTGATCGACAGTTATCTTTCCATCGTTTGACGGAAGAGCAATGACCTTGCAACCTGTATATTTTTCCGGACTACCGCATTCATGTTCATTCAGATGTGCGGTTTGTGCACAGATAATCGCATTATAAGGCTTAATGAGGGCACTCACTCCCAGGACATTAGCCGCCGTTCCAGTAAAAACAAAAAAGGTCTCCGAATCCTCACCAAAGTGCTCTTTACATAGTTTTAAAGCCTTTTCCGTAAAAGGATCATCTCCATACCCGATAACATGTCCGCGATTCGCATCCTCAATCGCCTTCATAATAACCGGATGGACCCCTGAATTATTATCACTGGCAAAACTCTTTCTCATTATTTCCATATATACTCCATTTTTACATATTTTTTGTTTCTCATAGATCATTATTCCGGATAACCCTCTCTTTTTCATGAGTCTCAAAAAAGGATACAATTTTTTAACAAGATATTTTATATCAATTCCGGAATATATTCAATATTCCGATGAATCAAGACCCCATACCCATAATAACAATAAATAATACCCCCGATTTTTCCGGAATAGCCGGGGTAAGAATAAAAATGAGTCTGTGAAATCACACCTAAACCGGATAATTTCTTGACAAAAATTCGATTTATCGCTATCATAAAATTATTATATGGTTCTTATATATTTTGAGACGATATAGAGAGAAAAAATGTCCTGTTCACTACACACCTCACAAAAGAGGTCGACACACATACGAGATATTGATGTTTTGCCTTGATCTGACTATGAATAAGTTTTCAACTGAACTGATAAAAACAGGATAGTTATAAATTATTTTTACGATGCAAGGAAGAATGTAAAAGACATGAAAAAAGGTAAAATAAAAATTAATATTGATAGATGTAAGGCCTGCGGATTATGTATCGAAGTCTGTACCGCGAAAGCAATAAAAATGAGTAAGAAATTTAACAAACATGGCTATAATGTGCCTGAATTTTTAAATAAGGAACAGTGCAGCGCGTGCAAACTCTGTGCTATCGTTTGTCCCGAAGCGGCAATAGAAATCATAGAATTAGTAGAAGTGGAACAATAATGGGAAAAACTGTAAAGAATGAAATAGAAAAAGTCTTTATAAAAGGAAATCATGCAGTTGTTGAGGCCGCAATCGCGGCAGGCTGCCGGTTTTATGCGGGTTACCCCATAACACCGCAAAATGAAATACCTCAATTAATGTCAAAACGGATGCCGGAAATCGGAGGAACCTTTATTCAGGCGGAAAGTGAATTAATCTCCATCAATTTTATCCTTGGTGCGGGTGCTGCCGGCGCAAGAGCCCTCACGACCTCCTCTTCTCCCGGTATTTCACTCATGATGGAGGGATTATCCTACATGGCAGGAGCCGAAATACCCGGCGTCATAGTAAATGTACAGCGGGGAGGACCGGGGCTTGGTAATATTGCCCCTGCACAAAGCGACTACTATCAGGCAGTAAAACCGGGACACGGCGACTTTCACATGATTGTTCTCGGACCCCATAATACACAGGATATGTTTGATTATGCATTCAAGGCCTTTGATCTGGCAGACAAATACAGAATTCCCGTTATCATCCTCGCGGACGGTTTGTTGGGTCAGCTCATGGAGAATATAACCATACAAAAGGAATATATTTCCGAATATCTTACAGTACAAAAAGATTGGGCCTTAACCGGCGCAAAAGGGCGGAACGGCCGAAGAGTATGTTCTCTACGGATGAAACCGGGAGGTCTTGAAGAGCATGTGAATCATCTGCAGGAAAAGTATAATCGTATAAAAGAGAATGAAATTGAATACGAAACCTTTAATGTCAACGATGATACTGAAACATTAATTGTAGCATTTGGAACAGCCGCCAGGATATCAAAGGGCGCTATTTCACTTGCCGGAAATAGAAATATCGGTTTATTCCGGCCGATTACACTGTGGCCGTTCCCCTCTGAAAAACTGCTGGAACTTTCGAAGCAGGTCAAACAAATTTTTGTTTTTGAACTCAACCTCGGACAAATGCTCGATGATGTAAAAATTGCGGTAAATGATCATGATAAGATCAATTTTTACGGCAGAACCGGAGGTGGGATTTTTACTCCGGAAGAACTCTTTAATTTTATACAATCAAAGGATAAATAAGTGGTTATTGAAAAAATAGTATATAAAAAACCCGAATCCCTCACAGATTGTAATTTTACCTTCTGTTCAGGATGCGGACACAGTACGGTTCATAAACTTATCGCTGAAATTATCGATGAATTGGACTTAAGAGAAAAGACTATTGCAGTGGCACCTGTGGGATGCGCGGTATTCGCATACGATTTCTGGAATTTTGATATTGCCGAAGCACCTCACGGCAGAACTCCTATTGTTGCTTCGGGTATAAAACGAATTCACCCGGAAGCCTTTGTTCTTTGTTACCAGGGGGACGGGGACCTCGTCTCAATCGGACTATCGGAAATAATGCACACGGCAAACAGAGGTGAAAATATATCGGTCATTTTTATTAATAATACGAATTACGGCATGACCGGCGGACAAATGGCACCCACGACCCTTGTTAACCAGGTAACCATGACCTCTCCGAGAGGAAGGGATATTGAGACATATGGTCATCCTATTAAGATGAGTGAATTACTCGTTCCTTTGGAAGGTGTAAAATACCTCGAACGGGCTAAAATAACCACCCCGGCATCAATTCTTAAAGCAAAAAAAGCGATAAAAAAGGCTTTTTTAAATCAGATAAATGGTGTAGGTTTTTCTATGGTGGAAATACTCACTGCTTGTCCGGAAAGCTGGAAGAAAAGCCCCAAAGAAGCGGTTGCATGGGTAGAAGATGTAGTCTCGAAATTTTACCCGGTCGGCAAAATCAAAGATATAACATAGAATCAATAAATAGGGAAGGTAACCTAAAAAATATGATTTTCAGAAAGAATATAAAGAGTTTTTATATTTTACATTCTATTTATTATACTTTTTTCCCCCAAAAATATCATTATGAATGGAGGTATGTATGAAAGAAAGAATAATTATTGCCGGAAGCGGTGGACAAGGTGTTCAAACCCTCGGTTTTCTTTTTGCAAATATTGGTATGTCCGATAAAAAGAGAGTGACATGGTTACCATCCTATGGCGCGGAAAAAAGGGGTGGCTTTTCCACATGCCACGTTGTCATTTCCGATGAAGAAATATATTCTCCTTTAATTGAAACACCGGATACTCTTTTTCTTTTCGACCAGCGGGCTTTAGCAACATATGAAAAGTCAATTGCGAAACATACGGTTGTGATTGAAAATTCTTCATTAATATGCGAGGATACGATAGAAAGTGGAAATAAAATATCCATACCTGCAACTGATATTGCGAACAGCATTTTCTTTACCCAGGCGACAAATACCGTCATGGCCGGTGCATATTTCGGACTAAAGACAGTGTTCAGGATTGATAAAGCAATAAATGTCATGAAACAAATCCTTTTAAAAAAATCAAAACAGATTTTTGATAAAAACGAAAAAGCTTTATACCAGGGATTCAATTTTGTGAGAACAAATTATTCTTTTACGTGAATACCGATAAAAAAGGATGATGAAAAAAATTAAATGGGTTGTCTGTGATTATGGCGGTGTTATAGGGAAAAAGCAGAACAAGGGGATTATTGCCCGGATATGCAAGCTTATCGGTATTTCCATAAAAGATTTCGACTCCCTGTACAGGAAAGAACGGGATAGTTATGACGCAGGGCTGCTGGATCGGGAAACATACTGGAATCACAAGTTAGAAAGCATTAATAAAGACCCGGGATCTGTTGATATAAAGACGCTCTTTGACCTGGATATAAAGAGCTGGCTCGATATAAACAAAGAAACAACACACTACCTTTCCTCGATTAAACCCAAGGTGAATCTTGCCCTCTTATCTAATATGCCGGAAGATATCCTCCCGGAAATTCGTAAACAATCATGGTATAACCTTTTCGATACAGGCATATTTTCCTGCGAAGAAAAAATTTGTAAACCGGATAACAGAATATACGATCTTTTATTAAAAAGAATACGATCGGAACCACACGAAGTCCTGTTTATTGATGATCTGGAAATAAATGTAAAAGCTGCACAAAAAAACGGGATCAATGGGATACAATTTTTTGATTGCAGGAGTATGAAAAAAGAAATAAATACGAACTATTCTTTAAAGAAAGTGTAAGATATTAGTCAAATCAAATTACAGGGACAAAAATATTTATTCCTGATTACAGAATCCGAAAGGACCCGAGGCGGGCAGTTTTTTATGTATTGAATTCCATATTTCTATTAATGTATTTTCGGTGATATTTCCATAGCTTTTATATGAAAATGAACATGGCCGGATTTCTCCGTCTGCTCCAATAACAACGCTCGTGCGTCCGCAGGTACAATAAGGAAGTAAAGTAATAATTAAATCGGGGAAATTCTCTTTCCATTTTTTTATATTTGTACGTATCGTTTCAATATTTTTTTCAGGTATCGCTTCGAATTGAGACATTCCCCCCTTTAAGCCTGTCTTCTTAAACAGACTGATATAACATTCCTTTATTCCGAGAGAAATCATAAATTCAGGGAGATCTTTATGTTCATGAAAATTCCGATTATGGAGTGAAAAAACCATTCCGACCCTTGGAATTCCGCCCTGCTTTGCATTGTGAATTGCTTTTACGGCTTTTAAAAAGGACTCTTTACCCCGGGACAGGTCATGAGTGATCTCTGACAATCCATCAAAACTGATCTCCATGTGATTAAGACCGGATTCACTAAATAGCTTCGCTTTTTTTTGTGTCAGGCTCATTCCATTTGATATAATTTTTGTATATATTCCATATCCCCGTAATTCCTTAATTATCAGATGAAGATTTTCCAGAAGAAGAGGTTCTCCTCCCATAATGCTGACATAAAAAATGTGACTTTCTGCAATATTTTCTATAATCGAAAGAATTTTATTATGTTCCAAACCGGATAAAGCAAAATCCTTTAGATAGCAAATCTCACATTGATTATTACACACCGTACAAATTTCCCACAGACAATACCAGGGAATCTTTGCCTGAAAAATTTGGGATTGCAGATAAGAAGGTTCCACACTTTTGTCAATACGTTCTTTTTTGTGATCATGATACACCGGATCGTCTTTAATAAACCCAAGGCCGGATAATTTCTTTAAGAAAGGCATGACATCATCAATACCAAAGACAGACGAGAGTCCTTCTCTTATTTTCCGTATCGATGTTTTGGTAATAATAAGTTTCCAGATGACACTTCCGTAGGAATTTAAAACTAATAAAGGATTATTCTTAGTCATCTGTTCCGTATTAAACAGGATAAAAAGTTCCGGTGATTCTTCATACCATTTAACATAAGGACCCTCGATCTCCGGAATATGATTGAAGGAAAGTGTATCTTCATGAAAAGCATGTTTATCCATTTCGATAATAAAACCGTTTTTTACCAGCGAATCTAATAAGGTTTTATCTTGAACCTCATTCGCGTCGTCAAACTGAATCCAAAGGTGAGATTGTTTTTTATTCAATTGTAACCGGTTATTATTTATGACATGGTGTAATATCAGACCCTCATCATTTTTCTGTCTGGTCACCAGAATGTTGCTGAATTTATATAACATGCAGGAATTTCTCCATTAAAATTCAAAGGAATCTCTGTTTTCACGTTCTGATTATCAAACCGGTTTAGAGTTTTTATAAATAGTGCTTTATTCAAGTATATTGCCTGAATCTCAACGAACAGAAGAAGAGAGATTTCTTTCTTCCTTCCCCGTCTCTGGTTTACCAGCGAATCAAATTTCCACCATAGGTAAGTCCACCCCCAAACCCGACGGTAATAATATAATCTCCCCGGTGTAAAAGTTTCTTTCGATTCATTTCATCCAGAGCGATGGGAATACTTGCAGCCGATGTATTTGCGTATTCTTCTATATTCATAAAAAATTTTTCCAAAGGAATCTTTAGCCGTTTTGAGGCGGCCCTGATTATCCGTGCATTTGCCTGATGCGGCACAACATAGGCGATATCTTCCGGGGATAAACCGGATTGTTCGAATAAATCCTTAATAATGTCACACATGGCTTTTACGGCGAAATTATATACTCTCTGGCCATCCATACGTACATTTGAATCATAACTTTCCTGATGTGGTCTAAAAGGATTCCTTGATCCCCCAACCTTCCGATATAAACTATCCCAACCGGTCCCGTCTGCACGGAGGATTGATTTCACAATTTCACTCTTTTCCGGACCTGTATTCTCGCATACTAAGGCTACTCCTGCCCCGTCTCCGAATAAAACGCAGGTACCCCTGTCTTCCCAGTCTGTAATATGGGTGAGTAACTCTACCGCCACAACCAGGATATTTTTCATAATTCCTACCTTGACTAATGAATTAGCCATTTCCAATCCGTAAATAAAGCCGGAACAGGCGACCGCAATATCCATTGCCCCTGCGTTCCGTGCTTTTATCTTTTCCTGAAGCATACACGCAGTAGAAGGAAACCCGATGTAGTCGGGTGTTGTTGTTGCAACAATAATAAGATCAATACTCTCCGGGTCAATCTGATTCTCTTCGAAGAGTTGTTTACACGGAATATATGCGAGATCAGAGGCTGAGACATCGGATTCTGCAAGATGACGGTATTTTATACCGGTATGTGAATATATCCATTCATCCGTCGTATCCACAATCTTTGCAATATCGTCATTCGAAAGCCGCTTTTCCGGGACATGACTATGGAGTGCTTTAATGTATGTTTTCATCTGTATCTCCTTTTTAGATTCATTCAATTATGTGGAAGAGACGAGTATATCATCTTATTTACGGGAGTTCTATAGAGAATGAAAAAAATTTGAGGAATCCTTTGTCCGATTATTCGATAATTATTTCCAGGTTTAGAAATACAGTTTTTAATCCAATTCCCTCAAGAGAAACTTTAGCCCTGTCTCCATGCTTGATATGAGCCGGTACATGAAGAACAAAAGTCCTGGAACCGCGAATCTGCCCGAATCCTGAACAGTGGGAACAGACAAATGATTCACCAAAACCCGTTCCATGGCAGTGAGGGCAGATAGATAGAACCGGTACATTAATCGGGAAATCACCACCCTTCCGGGCTTCTTCCGGGGAAAGGATAAGCTCAAGAAACAGTTCTTTATGTTGTGAAAATCCGTATTCAAAGAAACCCGGAACAAATCCGCCGAAAAAATCATCTGTCACCGAAGAAAATGTCTTAATATGGCGTTCCCTGATTAGTTTTTGATTATTTTCCATGTGCTGATAAAAAACAGGATCGAATTGTCTCTGTTGTGAGTATTGATTAGACTTCTTTGACATTTCTCTCACCGGATTCGTCTGTCCTGATTCCTGAATTTCCATTAAGCTCTTATTTTGTTCGGATTTTGAATGAATATCGAAAGAACAGTTTTTATACCAGACACGATATGCTTTTTTAATTTTATCTACATCCGCTTCTTTTTCCATCCCAAGGGCAATATAATAATTACTCATATACCATACCCTCCTCATTATTAATTATAGCATGGAATGATGTCTTGGTCAAATAAAATGCAGAAGAAGATAGTAACAGACATACAATATTTCTTTTTCCCGGAGACCGGAATACAATCCGTTTTTCTGTTTCATTATGACACACCAAAGGCGTGAAAAGTCCCTTTTTTTTGTGGAATTTTGACACAAAAAAAAAGGGTATTAATTCTATAATGTGGTACTTTTACTCATTTTTTATTTTTATGCGCGGTTTAATTACTTTAACACAAATAAAATTAATCACTATCTTACTCTCATTAAAATAATAAAGAATATACCGCAGCCATAAATATGATCTCTCGGGAGCACATCCACGCTATATATGGGGGCTTCGTACATTAACTACTCCATATATAGCGTTGTTTTCAAACAATTGTGAGACAACTGTCTCACAATTGTCTTCAGAATGAGTGTAGAGGATAATCACGATCATACTAAATAAATTTTATTCGCAATTGGCATATTTTTTGCTTAAATATTATTAGTACAAAATAAATATTTTAGGAGGTATCATTATGGCACTAATGAGATGGAAAAATAAAGATTCATACGATCCATGGTCCTATCTGAATCAGCTCCAAAACGAGATTAATGAGCTCTTTGATGTGGACCAAGTGTATACATCCAGGGGATTGTATGACCGGACATCTGCTGTAGCGATTGATGTCATAGAAACAGCAGATGACATCGTTGTTACCTGTGAGCTTCCGGGTATAAATGAAAAAGATCTGGATGTATCAATTACATCGAATGTCCTCACAATTAAGGGGAAAAAGGCAGAAGACCAGGAGACTAAAAAAGGCAAGTATTATAGAAAAGAAACCTGGTCAGGGGGATTCCAGCGGACGATATCCCTGCCGGGTAGTGTCGATTCGGAGAAGATTGTTGCAGGACTTAAAAACGGAATGCTGACAGTGACCCTTCCAAAAAAGGAAGAAGCAAAACCCAAGCAAATTTCCGTTAATTTAAAATAAGGGAAGGAGGAGACTATCATGGAAAATAAGAGCGTAACAAAACCTGCAAGAAGAGCATATCCTGCTTGCTGCAATATATTCGAGGGTGACGGAACAATTATTCTGGAACTGGAAATGCCGGGAGTAACAAAGGACAACCTTGAGATAAAGATAAACGATGACCTTTTGATAATTCATGGTATCAAAAATACACATGCAAAAGAAAACGGCACCTTCCTCATCCGGGAAATCAGAGACGCGGATTATCATCATGAGTTTACTATTGACAGAACGATCGACCGGAATAAGATTGATGCCGCACTTGATAAAGGGATGTTAACACTGACGCTGCATATAAAAGAATCTGAAAAACCGAGAAAAATTAATGTAGTGACTGCTTAGTTGAAGGAAGAGATCTCACCCCCGGGAGAAAACAACCGGGGGTTTTTTTTATTCATTCTTTAATTGTTTTCTTTTCGAACTCACATACCGTGAAAAATCATTAATATTATGAACTATAATCTTATTCTCAATAACATTTATTCTTTGCTGTCTTTGAAAATGCTCAATGACTTTTCTGCATTCATTCGGGGGCAGACCGGCCCAATGGGCAATATCATCTATGGATGCATGGAGCTCGACTTCTTCGGTCTCTTCCGGCCGCGCAGGCTCTTTTTCCGCGAGCATAAGAAAAACATCCGCGACTTTTGCTTCTATCTCCTCCAAAGTGAGGATCATAAATCTTCGCTTTTGATCATAGATCCGTTTGGTAAATAATTTAAGGAGTTTCAGGGCGATCTGAGGATTCCCCTGCATCAATATTTTAAAGTTCTCACGGTTAAACTCTAATGCCACAACTTTATGTAAAGCGATTGCCGTTGCCGAGCGGGGAGCTCCCTCAAGGATTGCCATTTCTCCGAATATTTCACCCGGTTCCAATACATCAACGGTTTTCTCTATATCACCCATAATCTTCACTATCTGAACCTTGCCGGAATGAATAAGATAAAAAGTCTCTCCGGGTTCGAATTCACAGAAGATAATGTCCTGATCTTTAAATATTTTCCCAAAGCGCTTAAGCAGGGAATCGCTGATGGTCATCATAGTGCTATTTCCTCTCCAGTTCCCTTATTGCCTTCATCACACGTCTGTAAAGAGAATCTGCCTCCGGGGTAAGGGAAAGGACTTTTTTATATATATCCACTGCCCGGTCGCCGTTTCCTTTCTTTTGGTGACATTGTGCAATAAAAAACAGGGCTTCGTTCAGATCAGGATGTTTCGGATATTTTTGAAGAAGAACCGTATACATTTTAATACAGTTATCATAATTCTGAAGATAAAAAAGACACTTGCCTATCTCAAACTGTGCCTTGAGGGTGTATTCATTATTTTGATCATTCTGAATAATCGTTTTAAAAATATCGGAAGCCTCCTGGTATTTTCCCTCTCCCATGAGATTGACTCCATAGTAATATTCTTTTCCTGAACCGGAGAGTTCTTTTGACGTATCGGGTTTATCAACTTCCTGGGGGGTGTCGTTAATATTCACTACCGGCCCTTTACCCTGTCCATATTTTTGAAGATATTCCTCGGCAGTATAGATATACTTTGTGACATCATCCGAATATTTCCCCGAAGGATAGTAGACGAGATATCTTCCGAAGGCATAGAGTGATTGTTTATATTTCTTTGATTTCAGGTAATAAAGGCCGATTTTATACAACCCTGTCTCGGGGCTTATCTGATCCTCCATATAAAGAAGGTTCTGAACCTGCTTATGTATTCTTCTGAGCTGGTTTGAAAAAACTTTGAGCATTTTAATAATAATACGGGTGTTTTTTGATGCAAGCTGCTCAAATTCATCCACAGTAAATGCAATAACATTCGAATCCTTAAGAACCAGGGCTGTTTCTTCCCTGGGATATCTGCCGAGGGCGGATTTAACCCCGAAAAACTCCCTGGTTTTGATAAACTCATGCATCTCCTGGCCGGTTTCTATATTAATGAAATTAAGACTTACTTTGCCGTTATTGAGGATAAAAATTCTATCCGCGATATCACCTTTAAAATAGATAATTGAATTGGGTTTATACGTTATAGATTTTGGCGACAACTTTTATTACGACTCCTTATTAATAAGACTAATCATCTAAAGGAATAAAATCAAAGACTTTTTCAAATCCGACGGCTTTTCTTATCCGTTTCATCAATCCCACGGGGTCTCCCACAATAAGTTTATTCTTTTTTCTGACTTTTACTTTTGTGTATTCCACACCGCGTCCCTTAAAAAGTTCTTCGTATTCCAAAGATCCATACACAGGATTACCTTTACAGGTGAGTAATTCAATATCTTCCATTTGCAGATTCACAAAAGCTTTATAAGGGTCCTGATCCCCGGGTTTAATAAGGAGTAGATCTGCTTGTTTCCCATTTTCAAGAGTTCCGACATCAGGTTGTATCCTGAATGCTCTTGCAGGATTAATTGTAACCATCTTATAAATTGATTCCGGGGATATCTCTTCTTTGTACATTTTACCATATACTTCCCGGGCAAATCGCATTTCTTCGAGTATATTAATCGATCCTGAATGGGTGGAATCCGTCCCGATACATACATTTATATGTGCTTCCAGAATCTTCTTAATTTTACAGGTCACATTGAACATATACATATTCGAACCGGGACACCAGACAACGGTGGCCCCCACTTTTTGTACTTTTTTAATATCTTCATCGGAGAAGCCGATACAATGAATAAGGACATCATGATCATCGAGACATTTATTTTTCTCCAGGGTTTTAATCGCCGACTGGGTTTCTTCATCAAACCCTTCCGCACAATGAGTAATAAAGGGGAAGTTGTTTTCCACGGCCCGTTTATGCTCAACTTTTAACGAATCACCCCATTTTAATGCGAATGAGGAAATAGCATGAACAATAGCATAATTTGTAATAAGCCTTATGGGCATACCTGAAATATATTGTTCGTTGAGGGCATGGGGATAATGATCATTCACCGTCACGACCCCCGCAAAAATATTTTTATACATACTTAAAGTATACAAATCTTCGACCGTATTTTTTTCTCTTTCCTCATACACAGGGGCGGATTTTAAATCATTATCCCAATATGACCAATTGAGATAAAAAGTCCCGTTTTTAGGCCCGACTTTGGGAAGATAATTTCCCCGGAAATGATCGTGCACATTGATAATGGCAGGATAAAGGTACAAATTGTCCTTAATTTTCATATTATTCCCGGAAAGTGAACCAATATCTTCTATTTTATCCCGGTTTATCTTTATGCTTGAGTTCTCTAAAAATGAACCTTCGGTGAGAATTGAAACGCCGCTTAATGAGTAAGACTCCTTCATTAATTTCCCTTTCACGCTATGAAAAATGTATTATCTGAGTCGAATTTTATCAATACCATTATATCAATTATCGGAATTTAAATGATATTCTGTATTAACTTTTTATTTGAAATATCTCAAACAGAATCTTAAGGTCTGCCTTCCTTGAATAACTGAAATAGAATTATCACTTTCGCTCATTTTATATTAATTATCATGACTTGATCTATAGACAGCTCCGGGTCCTGAAAATCAACCCTGGAACCGCGTTTTTATCAGGTTCATCATATTTTTTCTATTTAAAAGTTACCAGGAATAAGCATTATTCATCGCAGTTTTTAATTGCTTTTGTGGAATACTTTTTTTAATCATTTTATTCCACCTTAATAGATTTAATGCAATATGTCGAAACATAGCAAAATTTTCAGTTCCCGTCCCCTGTACGCATACAACTCCCATCTTCCTGATTGGTTATGAATTAAGATGCAATAGCCCTGACATATCCTTTGTTCCACCTTTCCTTTTTATTAAAAAAGTGATATAATCATTCTATAAAAACGAGTCAGGAATATGATAATGCATATAAATACCTCTTTTCCAATAAGCGGATATTCTATCTATTTATTACCTCCTTTGTAAAAGAGGAAAGATGAACGATTTCCGGAACATTTCTTACAACGACGTTGAAGACTACCTTATTTTTACGACAATTGTACTTCAACGACGTTGAAGACTACTCATTCTACGCATTTATTATTTGAGAAAAAATGTAGCAATTTAAAGTGCCGGATTACAATTGTCTTTAAATCGTGTGTGAAAAAAACCGGCCTGGAATTGATGATTGAATTCTTCTTCACTTTATGCATATTGTAAGATAATCTTACAATATGCATGATTTTATCTATCGAAAGTTAGGAAAAACTATACTCCGGGATATAGAAACCTTTCCGGTTGTGGCTATTATCGGCCCCAGACAAAGCGGGAAATCGACATTAGCCAAAGAAATACTAAAAACCTGCAATAATGCGATTTATTTGGATTTGGAATTACCCGTAGATTTGATGAAATTCAACCGGATATATTCCTCCAATGTTTTTACCCGGGTAGGAAAAGACCTGCAAGAGATAACAGATTTCGTCACTCTTTTTCTGGATAAGGCTGATGAAAAAGGTATTCCAATTACCATCGAAACACACGCAATCGGAGTACATGGGTTCGACGCCACAAATGATGATGTCCGAACCAGAGAGATTATTTCTGATACTCTTAGATTTCTTAGTGAGAATCTGAAATAATAGTCAAAACTCTTATTGACATTACTAAAGACCAATACCCTGTATATAGAAAGTGAATGTCGATTCATCCTCATCATTACTCGAAAATGTTATAATTGCTGATTTACTCCCCGGAGTAAGAGGGTCAAAGCTAATTTGAAGCTTCGCTGACCCGGAGGGATAAAGCACCTTGGTGAGATTGTGACTCAAGTCGAAATTATCAAGATTATCACTTGTAAAGCTTAGATATGAAAAAATCAGGTTTTCATCTCCGGTATTCTCCACTGTAAAAACAGATACTTCCGTGGCAGCACCATCATTTCCATCAGCCTCACAATTCCCGAAATCATAAGTCCCCTCATTCGGAATATCAAATAAATCACACGAGAGTGTTATTTCCGGTCCTAATTTATTTTCACCACCAGTATATTCAGGAGCGGTGCAGGAAAAATTTCCTATAAGACCAAGGCATACGACAGCTGCGATTAAATACAATATAAATCCTTCATGATTTACTTGACTAAACATCTTACCTCCATTAACTCATTTGATATACTAACTGTTGACTATAAACCAGGGATTCTGAAATGTCAATTTTTAAGCATCATCAACGGAAGCTTCTTATTACATCAGATATCACATTGAAAACCTGAATCCTGTGCTACAGATGAGATCTATGGTTTCTGCCTGCACAAAAGTCAAGTTATGGAATTATCTGATGATAAAATTCAAGAAGAGAAATGACAGGGAAACTTTATAAAAAAGAGTTGATATGAATGGAAGTCTCATATACTCTACTCACATGGTTATTTTCCAAATACCATATAAATAGCAAGGAGAAAAAAATGAACATAGTCGCGTTTAACGGGAGTCCGACACAAGGTGGAAATACCGAGTACCTTTTAAAAAAAGTGCTTGAGGTCCTGAGTGAAAAAGGATTGGAGACGGAATTTGTTCAGCTTGGGGGCAAAAGCATTAAGGGTTGTCGTGCCTGTTTTAAATGCTTTGCAAACAAGGATAAAAAATGTTCAGTGACAGACGATGTGGCGAATGAGTGTATCACAAAGGCGATTAATGCCGATGCAATTCTCATCGGTTCTCCGACCTATTTTACGAATGTTACCGCTGAAACAAAAGCATTAATCGACAGGCTCGGTTTTGTTTCTTTGGCAAACGGAGGGCTATTAAAACGTAAAATCGGAGCCGCGATTGTCGCCGTTCGCAGGGGCGGGGCGATCCATGTATTTGATTCGATAAATCATCTCTTTCTTATGACGGAAATGATTATTGCCGGGTCAACATACTGGAATTTCGGATATGGGAGAACTCCCGGGGAGGCGGCGCAGGATGAAGAAGGCAATAAAAACATGAAGAACCTGGGAGAAAATATCGCATGGCTTCTTGATAAGATCGGGGAGCAAAAAATCCGGGACTAATCATCGACAAACACCATCTCTCCCGCAATAACACGAACCGGAAATTTCTCCCCCTCCGGGAGAACAAGCAAGGCCCCGTCTTCATCAATTCCGGAGAGCAGACCTTCTGCAAGAACTTTTTCCGGTGTTCCGGCGATCACTTTCACTTTTTGCCCGCGGTTGTAAAGTCTCTTTTCCACCTCGAATTGAGGGTTCGTCGAATTTTGTCCGATATTCTCTATTTCCCGGTACATGCACCCGAGAACCTTCTCACAGAGCAGTATCGGATCATTTTTCTTCCCGGTAATGGTAAAAATCGAAGCAGACGTATGTTTAAGATCTCCGGGGAACAACTCCTGGTTACAATTCATTCCGATTCCGCAAAAAACATTCTCCCCGTCTGCTTCACACAAGATTCCGGTAATTTTTTTATGGTGATATAAAATATCATTCGGCCATTTTATGGAAGGTGAAAACCCAAGATATTCCTCACAAAACACACAAAGGATAAACCCGATTATAACGGGAAGCCGTTCCACGGAAAAAGGAAGCATTGTTTTTTTTAAAATAATGGTAAAAAGCAGATTGCCTCCGGGATCGGACATCCATTTCCTTCCGGGGAAACGCCCCCTCCCTTTTGTTTGAAAACCGGCGCACACGACAGTCCCATGAACCGACCCCCGGGCGGCAAAATATTTGGCATCATCCATCGTTGATGTTGTCGATTCGGTGTAATAAACTTGAGCCTGAAACCGGTTTTTTATTTTACCCGGATGATACTTTTTCTTTATTACATCAGGCACCGTCTTCTTCCTGTTCTTTTGTCATCTTTAACTGGACATTCAGAATCGTCGGTACCGCCCGGATACTTTTTAACACTTTTTTAATATCGTCTTTCTTATCTATCTCTATGGTAAAATAAGCGGAAATAGTATCATAATCCTTTTCTTCAAGTTTCCCTTCGATGAGATGTCCATTGTATTTTTTTATCGCACCTTCGATCTCGGAAAAAATATCCGTTCCGGTCCGGGCAATAATTTTAACATGCCTTGTTACTTTCGAGCTGAAAGTCTCCCACTCGACATCGATAAGCCGGTCATTGATTTCTTTAATGTATTTGAGGTTGGGACAATTCTTCTTATGAATGGTAATCCCGCGGCCCCTGGATATATATCCGGCGATGGTATCACCCGGTGTGGCATTACAGCATTTCGCGAAGCGTATCAGGAGATTACGTTCATGATCTACCACAATCCCCACCCTGTTCTTATCGAAAAACTTCGTTGTTATCTGTTGTTTGCTTTTTTTAATATCCTGCTGTTTTTCAATACTCGGCCGGTTTCTCGCGATAATGTTCTGCTCAAGAATGAGTCCCGGGTCATTCTGATTCAACCAATGCCTTATTTTTGCCCGCGCCCGTGCCGTTTTTGCGTATTTAAGCCAATTAAGATGGGGCCGTGCATTTTGACCTGTCACTACCTCAATAATTTGTGCATTTTTTAATTCTTTTCTTAAGGGAATTATCACCCCGTCTGCTTTCGAGGCCATGCAATGATTTCCGACTTCCGTATGAATATGGTAGGCAAAATCGATCGCCGACGCACCTTTGGGAAGTTCGATGACATCACCCCTGGGGGTAAAAACATAAATCGAATCTTTTAATAATTCCTGTTTAATCTCCTTAAGAAACTCACTGGTTACCAAATTACCATTATCCCAGGTTTTGAGCTTATTTATGAGTGGAATATCTTCCACCCGGAGACGTTCTTTGGTAAAACCCTTTTTGTAGAGCCAATGTGCCGCTATCCCGTATTCGGCGGTATTATTCATTTCGTAAGTGCGAATCTGAATCTCGATGAGCTTGCCCTCATAGCACATAACCGTAGTGTGGAGACTCTGATACCTGTTCGACTTCGGCATGGCAATATAATCTTTAAACCTGCCGGAAATCGGCATCCAAAGCTTATGAACGATCCCCAGAATCGTATAACATTCTGCCTGTGTCCGGCATAAGATGCGGATTCCGAGGAGATCATAAATCTCTTCCAGACGCTTTCCCTGCTTTTTTAATTTATAATAGATTGAAAAAAAATGTTTGGCGCGGGTTTTCAGCGTTACCTTTATTTCTTCCTGTTCCGCAGCCTTATAGATTTCCTCTTTTACTCTTTCCAGGTACACGGCCCGTTCACTTTTTTTGCCCGAGACAAAAGTCTTAATCTGTTGATATACCTGGGGTTGCAGATATTTAAGGGATAAATCTTCGAGTTCATCTTTTAACCAGGATATTCCCAGACGTGCGGCCAAAGGGGCGTAGATGTCGAGACATTCCTGGGCAATTTTCTTTTGCTTCCCCGGATCCAGATATTCAAGAGTCCTCATATTATGGAGTTTATCCGCGAGTTTAATTAAAATAACACGGATATCCTTGACCATGGCAAAAAGCATCTTACGGATTGTTTCCGATGCCTGGACTGTTTTATTTTTTGCCCGCAATCCCGCGATTTTCGTGACACCATCGACAAGAAGCATAACCTCTTTTCCGAACTCTTTACGAAGTTCGGATTTGGTAACCATCGTATCTTCCAGCACATCGTGGAGAAGTGCCGCAATAATAGATTTATAATCGAGTTTCAAATTTACCAATACCTGAGCAACATTCAGGGGATGAATAAAATAGGGTTCACCGCTCGCCCTTTTCTGATTATGATGAAGTCCCTCTGCCCACCGTGCGGCACTTAAGATATCCGATTTTTCATCTTCCGTATAAATATCGAGTAATTTGTTAAAATCGTCCAACAGTTTTGTTACTTGTCCCATAGCAATTTTCCCATGATCACCCGGTCTCTTGCCCCGAGATCTTTTATTATGGAAATATCGACGAATCCGCTTTTTTCCATGGTTTTTAAAAGCTCATCCATAGCCGGGGGGGATGATTCAAGAACAAGATAACCTCCGGGACAAAGAAAAGACGGTGCCTCCCGGATAAGCCGCCGGGTAACCTCACATCCGTCTTTGCCCCCGTAGAGCGCCAACCCGGGCTCGGGCCATCCCCGTTTCATCATATCATCAACCTCATTATCATAGACGTACGGCGGATTGGCCGCAATAATATCAAAACATCCGTCCAGGTCTCGCATCAAATCCGAACAATAAAAGGCGAGTTCTTTTCCGAGAATCCGCCTGCAATTCAGGCGAAACACCTCTCCGGCATCAGGGGATATATCCGAGGCAGTGACTTCCAGGCCGGGTCTCGTATATTTCAGGCTGATGGCTATGCACCCCGAGCCGGTGCAGAGATCATGAACAGACCTGAAACCGGGATTTTCATCTAAAATTGTGATGAGGGTTTCCACAAGGGTTTCGGTATCCGGTCTGGGGACCAGGACCCGTTCATCAACATAAAACTCCAGGCCGTAGAATTCTTTGGTGCGGCGGATGTACGACACGGGGATGCCTTCGCAGCGTTTGCGCACAAATTCTTTAAATGCGGCGAAGGCATTTTCATCAACAGAATTCAATAGAGAGGCGAAAAGATTTTCTTTGGTCATTTTAAGGGCATGAGCGAGGAGAATTGTACTGTCAAGGATGGGCGTTTCAACTTCCGCATTTGTGAGAAGCGAACACCCCTCCTTAAGGGCAGCCTGAATGGTCATGATACTCCTTATTCACTATCAAAAGGAAGCCACCGCCATTCACAGAATGGACTTTGCAGGTGGTCTTTTACTTATGGTGAAGGTAACAACCCGGATCCCGGCTTTATGAGCATCAACCGTCCCCGATGCTCTCAGGTGACGGTTGATTTAAGGAATGCTTCCCGGGCGCTTATTTTCAATGCGTCTATCATTTCAGTGAGATCACCTTCCATTATGTATTCAAGTTTATAAAGAGTGAGGTTTATCCGGTGATCTGTCATCCTGTTTTGAGGGAAATTATATGTCCGGATTCTCTCAGAACGGTCACCGCTCCCGACCTGGCTGCGCCGTTCTTTTGCCCGCTCTTCATGCTTTTTATTCGCTTCTTCTTCATACAAACGCGCGCGCAATACCCGGAGTGCTTTCGCCTTATTCTTGTGTTGGGATTTTTCATCCTGGCAGGTAACAACCATCCCCGTGGGGAGATATGTTACACGCACGGCCGAGTCGGTTGTGTTGACACTCTGGCCCCCGGGCCCGGAGGACCGGAATACATCAAAACGTAAATCCTCGGGTTTCAAGACAATATCAGTCTCCTCAGCTTCGGGAAGCACAGCCACGGTAACGGCGGAAGTATGTATCCGCCCGCCTGATTCCGTATCCGGTACCCGCTGAACCCGGTGGACACCGCTTTCATACCGTAAATCCGCGTAGACATTTTTACCGGTAACTGAAAATATTATTTCTTTGAATCCCCCGATTCCCGTCTCATGCATCGAGAGTATCTCTATTTTACGCTTGGTATTCTCCGCATACCGGGAGTACATACGATATAAGTCCGCGACAAAAAGAGCCGCTTCCTCACCGCCGGTGCCGGCCCGTATTTCCATAATAATATTTTTAAGATCCAGGGGGTCTTTCGGAATAAGAAGTAATTTAAGCTCTTCCAGAGACTCATCTTTTTTATGCTGCAGTTCTTTGAGCTCTTCCCGTGCCATCTCTTTCATCTCGGCATCGGCACTCTCTTCGATAAGTTCCTTTGAACTCTCAATTTCTTCCGTAATGGCCTTGTACTTATGATATTCACTTACAATCTCCGAAACAGTTGCCAGTTCCTGCATAAGTTCCTTGTACCGGTTTCTGTCTTTCATAATATCCGGATCCTGGAGTTGAGTCTGTAATTCCATGTATCGTGTTTCAATTTCGTCTAACTTGTCAATCATATAAGCTCCTCATCATGTAAACCGTTGCTTTAAATATCGTGATTTCCCATACCTCAAAATTCCGGGAGGTTTTATACATTACACCGAAATGACATCTTCTACCGATTTTCCTTCTGCTTTATTGGCGCTAAAGATAAATCCGAAAATACCGCCGCAGGCTCCTCCGAGAATGTGCGCCATCTCGGCGATATTATTCTGCTCAAAAAACATCTTGTAAAACTCCTGTCCGAGGTAAAGAACGAGAACAAGAACAAAGGTAAGGGGAATTTCACCTCTTCTTACATTAACAAAAGATATCAATAAAATGAGCATAAAGACAATCCCGCTCGCCCCAAGAAGCCCGGTTGAAAAGAAGAGCCGGTTAATAAGACCGGTTATGAATGCGGTAAGAACAATTAATAGTAAAATCAATCCCGAACCATAACGTTCTTCCAGGATGGGACCTAAAAGCAGGATAAATGAAAAATTACCCACAAGATGCATCCAGTTCGCGTGTCCGGCTGCATGAGTAAAAAGCCTTATAATGTCCAGTGAAAACAGATGAAAAGGCACCGTATTTCCGGGAACGGAAAATAAATTCTGCATAAGAGCACCTTGCATAATATTATCTAATAACATCAGCCCCGAACAAATGAGGGCAAAAGAAAGGATTACCGGGGCATTATATTTTAACCGGAATCCACCTTTTTTATTTTCTTCCTGTTGAGCCATACATTCTTACTCCTTTCCTTCAGGTAATGATAGTAATAATACTCTTCTTCAGATTGTTTCGCAAGCCCCAATGAGGCTGATGTAATGGAAACACTCTCTCTAGTTCAAAAAAAACCAGAATATTTATGGAGAAATTATAAGGTTAGCTATCATTAATTAAAGACCTATTGAAAATAAATAAAAAATGCATAGAATTATAAATACAGATAGTTATTCTGTTTGCCGGATATCTTGAGTCCGGTAAACACGCATTAACAGGAGTGTATTTATGAAAGCTAAACAAAACCAAATAGCGCAAAGAGCATATGAGCTTTTTTTAGCGCGAAAAAATCAGTCTAGTGACCATCTTGCCGATTGGTACCAGGCGGAGAAGGAAATCGTCGGCACTACAACTAAAAAAACTGCCGTAAAAAAGACCACGAAGAAAGTCCGGAGCTGACACATAGGGAATAATCCGTTTAAAATCCGTTTTCATCTGTAGTAAAAAATTCTTCCCTTTTTATCATAAAACAGCAAATCGCTTGTACAAGCCCTAAATTTCCAGTGTGAACAAGAAAATGGGGCTTACGCCATGCAAACCTTCGGATGAGAAAAATTTTAAGTATGGTCATAACGTTACAATCAATTTTTAAAAAAAACCATTTTCTTTTCGTAGAAAAAGTTCTATCTTAACCACCAATGTCACTAATAAGCGGCTTTTAGAACAATATATTCATAAATAATTATTGAAAATTATTCCTTCCTCCCTTAAAATTTAATTATATTGTATAAGGGTTCACAAAGAAATATGTTATTTTATAATGAAAACACATTCAAACAGGATAGGTTTCATGGTATTTATTTATAAAATGAGTTAAAAAAAATTTAAAGGTGTATTGTGAATCTTTATTTTTTTACAAAAGGAAGGAATTTGGGAATTTATACAGGATATGAATTATCAAAAAAACACGAGTAAAACCAAAGATCAATTGCTGCAAGAGATTACGCAACTAAGAAATAAATTTCTTCTTATGACCGGAATAAGCGGGAATTACCCGACATCATATATTGATAAAGAAAACGGTATTATCACTACAGATACGAAGGGGCTGATACTCACGATTAATAAAACAGCCTCCGAGATTACCGGGTGGCCACCGGCACAGGCGGCTCACAAACCTGTCGATGAAATCCTTTCCATGGTGCAGCATAATTCCCATACGTCTTTAAAAAAAACCGTGATTGAATTGATAAATGAACAGGCGATTACCATCGCCACAATGTGCGGATCTATAAGGACAAAATCCGGAAAAAGAGAAGAGATTGAATATAGTGCGGCACCGATTATAGATGAAAAGGGGTGCGTTACCGGGACGATGTTCGTACTTCACCGGACGACTGAAAGTATTCAGGTGGAAAAGGAACTTGTCCAGAGCGGGAAACTGAATACTCTTGCACTTATTGCAGGAAGAATCGCCCATGATTATAACAATATACTGACAATTATCAGCGGAAATATAGCGATAGCCCGGACATGCGATTCCATAGATGACGAATTATTTAATATTTTCGCTGAAACAGAACAGGCGATAAACCGGGCAAAAAATCTTACGGAAAAATTAAGACTTCTCTCAAAGGGGAGCAAACCGGAAAAGAAACCCTTGTGTATCCAGGAGCTTTTACAGGAGACAGTTCAGGTCATGCTCCTCGGCTCTGCCATATCCTGCACATTTTCTTTTAAAGAAGACCTGTGGCAACTGGAAGCAGATAAAATCCAGATAGAGCGGGTCATTCAGAATATTATACTTAATGCAAAACAGGAATTAGGTGATGAGGGCAGCCTTAAGATTCAGGTCTCCAACGCCCTTGTGAAGGAGAGTGAAATCCCCGGATTAACAGAAGGACCGTATATACTCATCACCATCTCTGATAATGGTTCCGGAATACCCGGGGAACATTGTGACAAAATATTCGAACCCTATTTTTCAACGAAGCCCGGGAGCAGGGGATTGGGGCTTACGACAGCCGTAACAATTATACGAAGACACAAAGGCAATATCATCGTTCAATCGGAGAAGGAGAAAGGAACAACCTTCTGTATTTACCTCCCGGCAGCGATAAAAACCATGAATCATTTTGATACGTAACGTTTACGGTATTGACAAGATTCACATTTGCCGCATATATGACAGGGAGATGTTCCGGCACGGTGCGGGACAATTGTCGTACAGGATGTACGACTACCATCAACAAAAAAAGCAGGCCACAGATGGCCTGCTTTATAATACATCAATCAATACTACCGGATAATACTTTCATTCCGGGATAAAACCATGGATACGATAAAAAGGAGAAACTGATGCCGATATATGAATATTCCTGCGGAGCGTGTCATAAAGATTTTGAGATACTTGTACATAAAAACAGTGACATTACATGTTCCAATTGCGGAAGTAATGAAGTATCAAAAAAAATAAGCTCTTTCGCCTTCTCTGTCTCACAGAACTCGAAAGCACCAGGCTGCGCGTCTGATTGTCAGGAGGGTTTTCATAAAGGTGCCTGTGTAACATGCCAAAAATCTTGGTAAAATTCCAAGATTTTCAGTATGTTACACTTAGCGTTGGCCCATACGTATGTCTTGACTCTAAAATAATTTCCGGGTGTCAAGAGATATATAGATTTTTTGTATTGGGTTGTGGGCCGTAGGCCAACGCTGCGGCAGCGGCATGTGCTGCGGAGGACATTAAAAATTACTCTTTTTCCATCAGAGCTTTAATCTCCCCGGCTTTTTCCGTTGCAATATCACCGTTTTTGGCTTCCAATCTGAGGCGTAAAAGGGGCTCGGTATTACTCGGCCGTACATTGAACCAGAAATCCCCCGCGTCTATACTCATACCGTCGAGGGTATCAATATGATAAGCCCGGTAATGATCTTCTACATTCTTCATTGATGCTTCTTTATTTTTCACATGGATATTAATCTCTTCCGCCTGAAAATATCTCTCTTTAAGAGGTGCGATAAGACCGGAAAGAGCCTTGCCTCTCCGTACAAGAAGCTTAAGAAGCAAAAGAACGGCATAAGCGGCAGATTCGGAATAATAATGCCTGGATACCTTAAAATAAACATGCCCGGAAGTTTCCGCCCCGAAGATCGCATCGGTTTCCACCATTTTATCATAAAGATTCGTATACCCTACTTTTGATACAACCGGAATGCCTCCGCATTCCCGGATCCTTTCGGGTAATACCCTGGAAGAGATAAGATCATAGACCACCGGTCGATTGGGATAAGATTCAAAAAGCTCCTCCGCGATCAAAGCCGCCATAAAATAATTTTGAATCATCTCCCCATTCTCATCAACAAACAGAACCCGGTCCCCGTCCCCGTCAAGGATCGCCCCTGCCGCCGCCTTCTCCTCTTTTACTGCCCGGGCTATCCGGACCCTGCTTTCTTTCTCAAGAGGATTCGGATTATGATGAGGAAAAGATCCGTCCGGTTCGGGATGCAATAAAATGATGTTTAAGCCCAGATTTTTTCCAAGGTGATAAAAAACATCACCTGCCGAGCCATTTGAAATATCAACGATAATTTTTAGGTGACAGGAACTATCTCCCCAGGCTTTTTTAAGGAAATCGATATATCCCTGAATAGTCGCTTGTTTGTGAAAGGATCCCTTTTTAGTGACCACTTCATTTTTAAGAAGAGGAAGCATATCCCGGACCTTTGCAAGTCCTTTTTCAAGGCTGATGGAACCTCCGGTTGCATCAAACACTTTAAAACCGTGATATTCCGGGGGGTTGTGGGATGCCGTGACCATAATACCCGCATCATAGCCCCCCTCCACCTGCAAATAATGAAGACACGGTGTGCTCGTCAGTCCTATTCCCACCACTGCGATTCCCTCATCCACAAGACCTCGGATCAGGGCTTCGGATAAACTTTCCGAATGGATTCGCGCATCGTACCCCACCATATAGGTCTTTCCCTTCATAAGCCGGGCGATCCCCCGTCCCAGAACATAAGCGAAATCAGTATCAATTCCTTCGCCATACTTTCCCCGAATATCATATGCTTTAAAAATTTCCATCAATCTCTCCTTTTATCATCAACCTCGATATATTTTTTACAGATTGCTATTGTAAAGACGCCAATTCGTTCAATTCCTCTTCAATCTTTTCCCACCGGGCGAGGAACTCCTCATATTCATGTTGTTTTACCCGTATTTTTTCCTTCACTTCTTTTACTTTTTCACCGTCCGTATATATTGATTCCTCCGAAAGAAGGAGTTCCAGCGCCTCAATTTCTTTCTGTGCAGTCTCCGATCGATGCAGCACCATTTCCTCCTCTTCTTTAAGGTTTTTTAGTCTGTTTTTCCGCTTTTTATCTTCTTCATGGGTGATGGTACTCTTTTTTATTTCTTTCGGTTTTAATTCCTCTGCCCCTGATGTAGTATCTCCTTCTCCTTTTTCCATCTCTGCTCTTCTGTAAAGATAATATTCATAGTCCCCGTAATAAAGCCGCCCATTCCCTTCCCGCAATTCAAGAACTTTTGTCGCAAGGCTTTGAATAAAATAGCGGTCATGAGAAACAAAAATCAGGGTCGCCGAGTAGTTTTTAAGGGCATCGAGAAGAATATTTTTTGATACCATATCAAGATGATTTGTCGGCTCATCCAGCAGAAGGAGATTCGCGGGGTGCATAAGGAGCTTAAGAAGAAGAATCCTGCTTTTTTCCCCGCCGCTTAAGACCGAGATCGATTTATGGATATCATCTCCTGTAAAAAGAAAGGACCCGAGGAGATTCCGGAGATGGGGAATCAGGGGTGTCGGGGCCAGGGATTCAAACTCTTCTATTATACTTAAGGTTGATGGTGTTTCTTCTATCTGGTCCTGTGAAAAATAACCGGTGGATACATTTTTACCATGGACAACGGATCCCGAATCCGGGGTCTCCAGACCGGATAATATCCGCATGAGGGTGGATTTTCCGGCACCATTAGGACCGGCAAGGACAAGTCGTTCACCCCGGGTGATGGTGAGATTGATATTATTAAGTGCCTGGATATTTCCGTACGACTTATTTACATCTTTTACTTCAAGAACAATATCCCCGGATCGCGGGGGGGGTAAAAACGAAAAATGAATTGACCGGGAGCCCGGGGGTTTTTCCAGGAGCTCCATATTTTTCAGGTATTGAATTCTGCTCTGAACCAGCTTGGCCTTGGAAGAATTATATCTGAACCGCTTGATAAAGAGCTCCACCTTTGCGATCTCATCCTGCTGTTGATTATAGGCATCCATGGCCCGTGCCATCTGTTCGGTCATCTTCTTCTCATACTCGGAATAATTTCCCGTATAAAACGATACTTTCCGTAAATAGATTTCCGCGATCCGGTTTACCGTGGTATCGAGAAAAAACCGGTCATGGGAAACAATCAGGATTCCCCCGGTATATGAGACGAGGTAATCTTCAAGCCATGTCCGTGCTTCGATGTCGAGATAATTTGTCGGTTCATCCAGAAGCATGATATCGGGGCGTTCCAGGAGAACTTTTGCCAGGGCTATCCTCATCTGCCATCCGCTGGAAAATTGATTAATCGGTTTTATAAAATCTTTTTCAGAAAATCCAAGACCTGTCAGTACTTTATGGATAATGGCATCCCGTGTATAGTAATTACTTTGCATGATTCTTTCATGCAGATAATTATAATGTTCAAGCAAAAGAGCGGTTTCAGGTGTTTCTTTTACACTGGTCCCGAGTTTTTCCTCGCACGCTTTCATTTCTTCTATAACCGGGTTCATTTCATCAAAGGCTTTTTCCGCCCCGGCCCGGACTGATATGTCGGGAAATGAAATCCCGGACTGGGGAAGATATGATACCCTGGTATCCTTTCCAATGGTCACCTTCCCGCTGTCAGGTTTGATTTCACCGGCGATAATCCTCATGAGAGTAGATTTCCCGCTTCCATTCGCGCCGGAAAGTGCTATCCGGTCACCTGTTGAAATCGAGAAGTTTACCTCTTCAAGGAGTTGCCTGGGGCCAAAGGAAATTGAAATACCTGCAAGATGTACGGAAGACATTTTTAACTCTTATTAAATGTAAAAAAGATAACAATTGGGTTCAAATCCGTATCTACAATTCTTCTTTCTGCGACCGAATCTGCTTTCACGGAGAAGAGCCTCAATCCGTTTTCCGCTATTTCATAGAGAAAATTGATGCCGCCATTTGAGGTGCCTTTAAAATAAAACGTAATCACTCCATCGTATTTATCTTTTAATGCAGAAGAAATATTATACGGAAAGTCTATGCGTCCTCTCCCGGAATTCTCATTGGGAATGACCGCCGGGATAAGTTTATCAAATCCGCTCCAGGTAAAGGTTTTATCTTCTTTTAATACAATTGTACCATACGCTGAACTGGTGAGGACGGAACCCCGCAGAAATATATTCTCATACCGGGCTTCCCGTCTTTTCAATTCATTCTCGATAAGGGTATCGATATCCGCTCCGATTTTTCTATAAAGGGTATTTACCTGCCCTTCGTCTGTTGTATAGGTAACGGATATCCGGTAATTCGAATAAATCTCGATCCGCAAATCGGCTCCCACAAACGAATAAATACCGCTCCGTACTTCCGTGATAGCCGTATACTCAAAAACATACGACTTCTCTGCCGTGGAGATAATAATCCGCTTTGCTTCGGGTTCCGGAAAAAGTCCGATTGTACTTTTAAACCTCGAGAGGTTATAGGAATTGCTGTTTATCATTTCACTAAAGTAAGCAGGTCTCCACACATTCTCCAAAAGATTCAGTAACGGATCCTCACCGCTCTCGGATTCCGATCTTTGAGCAATTTCCTGTTCCGGGTCCCCTTTCGTCTGAAAGATTTCCAGAAAATAACCGAAACAATATCCCCTTCCCCCGAGGAGCTGATACTGCCCATCCGGTCCGATGCCCTGGTATTCCAGGAGTACCTGATACCAGTAATCCGACATTTCATCGATCTCTACCTTTTTTTCGCTTTTCCCGAGGATTTTTATAGGCTGATATGCCCTGGGTTTGCAGATAATTTTCACCCCCCCCGAGTTCTCCGCGAGTTCACGCACCGGGGGTACACCATCTTTCAGCGAATATGCGTAGAGGGAAGAATACTGTGCGTATTCATCTGCAAATAGCGCCGCTTCCTTCTCCGAATTAAAAATCTCAAGACGCCACTTTTTTATGGCAATTTCGTCTTTCGGTTTTTCCTTAAAAACAATGTAAGCGTTCCGGATAATTGATTCTGAAAGTATCTTTACCACATCACCGTTAACCAATCCGCTCTCTTTTTCCGCCCAGAGAACAACTCCGTACCCTTCGATATGAGGTCCGCAGCTTGTTACCATCATGAAAACGAGGAATAAAAAAAGATATATGCACACAAGAAAAGAGTGAATTCGCCTCTTTTTGCTATCGACCGTTACATTGTTATATGTTGATATACGGGAATATCGTTTCATTTTCATTAATATTATAGACCATACTTCTCTCTTTTAGTCAATACCCCTGAAGAGAGAAAACCAACAGAATGTCAGAAGCAGTTATTTATTGCATAAAAACAGTCAAGGGTGCTGCATTTTTATATAAAATTCAATTGACATTCTAAAGATTACATGGTTTGAATTTAAGCGAAAAAAATACACGATGTGTGAAAAATTACTTTCAAAACTCTGATAGTCGTGATGGCATGAGTTATAATATAAAAAAAAGGGACAATTGTTTGACAACCTATGCTTTACAGAAGGACGCATCCGGAAAGACAAAAAAACAAATGCACCCGGATTTTTTATACCGGAGAGGAGCAATAAGTGACTGATTTAGAAAAGATTTTTCAAGTAATCGAAAAAAACAGAAACAATATGATAACCTTACAGAAGGAGCTTACGAAAGTACCTGCCATGGCGCCTCAAAATGGAGGAGACGGAGAGTGGGAAAAAAGCCAGGTCCTTATGCAATGGCTGGACAAGTGCGGAATACCTAATGTCGAAAGAATAAACGCGATTGATGAGCGTGTCAGTTCAGGTCGCAGACCGAATATTATCGCTACAATTCCGGGAGAATCAACGGATAAAACATTCTGGATAATGACACATCTCGATGTTGTGCCGCCGGGCGATACAAAATTATGGGATTCGGATCCCTTTACTGTCATAGAAAAAAAAGGCTGTCTTATCGGACGGGGAGTGGAAGATAATCAACAAAGTCTTATAGCGTCACTTTATGCGGCTGCATCGATATTGGAAGCAGGATTTATGCCCCATTATACGGTTAAGCTTCTTTTTGTTGCAGATGAAGAGACAGGGTCTGAATATGGTATTAAATATCTTTTAGACAATTATAAACTCTTTCGCAAAAAAGACTTTATCTTAGTACCGGATGGCGGAAATGAACAAGGGACAATGATAGAGATCGCTGAAAAGAGCATCCTCTGGTTACAATTCCGTACAGTCGGAAGACAGTGTCATGCATCAGCCCCGGATCACGGAATTAATGCCTTTTTAGCGGCTTCCGAGCTTGTATTACAATTGAACAAGCTCAATGAAGAATATAAAGAAGAAGACCCGATATTCGATCCGCCGGTTTCCACGTTTTCACCTACAAAGAAAGAGGCAAATGTGCCGAATGTAAATACAATCCCGGGGGATGATATTTTCTACATGGATTGCCGGATTCTCCCGTCAATCGATCTGGATCAAGTATTGCAGAGAATCACGGAAATCATGAGCCACATCGACAAAAAATACGGAGTTCAATCAGCCTATACAATTATTCAAAGGGCTTCCTCCCCTGCAACCCCGGCTGATGCTCCGATTGTCCACACCCTCAAGCATGCGATTAAAAATATCTACAATGTCGAGGGTAAAGAAAAAGGTATCGGCGGTGGTACTGTGGCAGCGCCTTTACGAAGGAAAGGGTATGATACTGTTGTCTGGTCTAAAATAGACGATACGGCACATTCCCCGAATGAATACTGTGTTATCGATAATATGGTCGGTGATTCAAAAGTAATGGCAGATATAATGATGAAAGGCATTTAATTGTCCGGGAATTTCGATTTTTCTATAATCTAACAAGAATTATATTCAAAGACAAAAAAGTATGGACTTTTGTACGTACTTTCAGGTTGATTTATCAGTAGTTGTTGTAGTGTGAATAATTTTAATTAACCTTGAGTCAGTTTATTTTAAACTTTGTTCCTAAATCAGCCTGCTTTTGAATTGCTCTTCCATGCAATTTTAGGTCTTAAATGACGAGTTGCACAATCAGCTAAAAATAGATTAATCAAATTTTGATACGGAATTCCCGTTTCGTTGGATAATTCCTTAAAATAATTGATTGTTTCAATATCAAGACGAATCGATATTTGTTGTTTTAGCTTTTTTGTGTATGGATTCTTAATTGAATTTGAAAAATCATATCCTTCTTTCATAATATACCTCCATAATATTGTGATTCATGTTTATTTGCTTGCCGAGCAGATATTATTCTTATAATTTCTTGTTTTTTACGATAACAATGAGATACTATTATTAATCTCAATTTATAACTTAATCCCAAAAGGATGTATCTATCTTCATTTTCCAAATGGTCCGGATCATAGATGACTCTTGCATTACAATCATAAAATGCAGTTTTTGCTTCCTCAAAAGTTATGCCATGTTTACGGATATTTGAATGTTCTTTTTTTTGATCCCATTCAAATTGTATATATTTCATAATTATATTGTATATACAATTTTAATTATTGTCAAGAAAAGAAAGCGGTAGTATTTTTTTGATTTGGTAAAAGGCAATTCTTTAGTTAGTTTGTTATGAGTATTTCTTTATTGTTGAGGATCAATAATGATAAGAATTCTCCCCTGCTGGAGCATTTTCCTGTTTTTTTCGCTGGTTAAGAGTTTTTTAACAACTTCATTGGAAAGGGTAAGATCACAATTATTTTTTCCGAATACCTGATGTGCCATTGTCTTTAAGGGATAGAGACCGGTCCTCTTTATAAACTCACTCTCCCCGGTGGTTTCCGCATATGCTACCATGCCCCATTTTTTAAGATAACCGGGATCACACATCCATTTATCCAATACGATGTTCGTTTCCTCGTCATAGAGAACAGGAAAAAGAGCAGGCTCTACAGATACACGTTTATTGGTACCATACGAAAGATATGTGCCTTTTGCATAAATAATGAGTCCGGTGTACTCCATGGTCGGAATAAATCCGATTTCCTTATTAAGAGGTTCAGGGTAATCATGATGCAAAAACAGGGAAATAATCCCTTTTTCCGAATAAACGGGAAAAGAATAATAGACAAAGGTTTGTTTAAAATCTTGTGATTGATATGCTCCTTCGTGTAAACCATATATATAAAAATTCTTAAGAGAACGGATACTATCGGCTTTTTCAATCACCAGATCACGAATGGTATGTGCCGAATCAACATATATATCCAGGACAGAATTAAGAAAAATATCCGGTAATTTTTCCCGTATATATCTCTCTACCAGATATTTATTATCCGGGGTAAAATTTTGTTTTATATCATTCTGTTTTACTATTTTTACATGGAGGATTCCATTCCACCAATCAATTGTTCTTTCCAGGGAAATCTCGCTTTCATCGGGTAAGGAAAGACGAGTACTCGTGCTTTCATCTGCCGTAAGAGTAACAGCGATAAAAGACAGAAAGACAAGGATAATAAATAAAACAAATTTTTTATTCACCTTTTATTTTTTCGGCTCCTGAAGGATGAAATGTATTAAAATCTTTCTTAATGAGACCATAATTGCGGAGTGCAGACATCAGCTCTTAAACACAGGTTTTACAGCCATTATTTACAAAGACTTCTATCGCCTTAATCGCTTTTTCCGCATCCTTCCCGGTGGCGATAAACTCCAGAGCCTCACCTTTGCATGCGGCAAGGGTAAGAATCCCGAGAACTGATTTTACATTCATGTATTTCTTCCCATTAAGAATAAAATTGTAATGCTCCATGCCATCTTTATGCACATAGACATCACAATCAAACTTACTGGTGAGGGTTGCAAGGGTTGATGAGGGCCTCATATGCAAACCTTTCGCATTTTGAACGACAGTTTGTGTTGATAAAAATCCGTTTTCCTGCAAGGATTCTTTTTCCTGTCTCCAGATATGAGCATAAATACCCATCCATTCTTCCGCGGCATCATTCTCACTTAATGTATATCCCGCCTCCTGAGACCTTGTCTGCATATATTTTTTTATCTCTTCGAGCTGCTCGTAATTCTCTTTCTTCTGCTTTTCCTTAATCCAGGTATCTTTATAATGGCTTACAAAATCCTTGATCGCATCTTCTATGCTTACTTCCTGTCCCTGCTTTTGTGACATGAAATATTTATGATCCTCGATCGCTTTAAGTTCCGCCGGAGAAAGATCAATTTCTTTAATAGTACTAAACAACTTGCTACCTCCCCACAGGTCTACAACATTTTCCATAGTTGCCTGTGTTTAAGGACTTCCTCTAATCTTAAATTTAACACATTTTTATCATAAAAAACCAGTATCTTCTATAACAATGATCGGATTTTTCATGAAATGTAATAAATTAAATTGCATTAAATATTATTCTGTTACCCGGCCAGGTACTTTAAATATGTTTTTTTAATAATCTCATCTCATTCTATTTACAATCAAGTGACAAAAATCCTTTTCACTGTTAAAATATACTCAAAATAGTAAAAAAAGTGAATAAAATTATAAAAGAGATTTGTGCAAAAAAATATCAATTATATCAATTAATAATAGATTTTTGCAGAGGCTCATAAAGAGGTAAAATCAAGAAGAAATGAAAGCAGTTATTGTTATTCCGCCACTCCATGATTTCTATTTTACACCCCACAGATTTTCCGGTTTAGGCCCCTTAAGCCTTGCCCGGATACTAAAAGATCAGAAAATTGATATCGAGTACATAAATCTCCCCCTTTTACATAAAAAAGGAACAAGGATCGGGATTCCATCACTACTTTCCTACCTCACTCCTTACGTTCTCCGGAATGAAACCGGGAAGCTCTCTTTTTTTACCCAGTATCATCATTACGGACCGGGTTTTAGGGACTCCGCGGCTCTCATCACTTCGAAACACCCCTCTCTGGTCTTTATTTCATGTTTTGCTTTCTGTTACGGAGATCAAACCCTGAGCTTATGCACGGAAATAAAGAAAAGAAATCCCGGACTTCCGGTGATTGTTGGCGGTCCGGGGGTGAGTGTCTATCCGGAGTATTTTTTACAGGATACAAACATAGATTTCATTCTTACAGGAGATGCGGAGGTAAGCGTTCCCTTGTTTATAAAAGCTTTTTGTCACAAGGAAATTCCTTTTTCAGATGTACCAAATCTCATCCGGCAGGAAAACCGGCACATTTCCTCTAGCGGGATCAAAAAAAAGGGCAAAAGTGAGGAATTACTCTTCACATGGGCAGCCACAGCCGAAACGAAAAAGAAGCTATATATCTCCACAAGTCTTATGAGAGGATGTACAAAAAAATGCCGTTTTTGCACTCATTGGGCGGAAAATGAAGTGAGAACAATTCCTGAAAAAAATATTATTTCGGGAATCGAAGATATAAAAAAAGAAACAGCAGGTAAAGAAAAAGAGATTTCACTCATTTTTGAGGATGATAATCTTCTTCTAAAACCGGATTATTTCTTTACAATATTATCACATTTTAAAAAACAACTTTCCATGAACTCTTTTTTTGTTGAACCCGGAATTGATTATACCCTTCTTACCCCTGAATTATTAAAAAAACTCATTCATTGTGGTCTTAAAAGAATCAACATCTCTCTCGGATCCACAAATACCGCGATACTTACCGCGGAAAAACGAACTTTTAACCTTTCATTGTATGAAAAGTTAATGACTATACTTAAAGAAAAAAACATCCCATCAATTACCTACTTTATTTGCGGATTTATCGGGGATACAAAAGAAATTGTGGCTCAAAATCTTGCATATATTTCACAAAAACCGACACTCTGCGGAATCTCTTTGTTTTATCCCGTACCCGGTCTTCCGGATTTTCAGGATTATTCCCTGTTTCCCACCGGATCTTCCAATAAATGCGCCGGATCATCAGCATATCCATGGAATAATTCTCTTTCTACGGAAACACTTGTCACGGCGTTCCGGCTCAGCAGATACGGTAATTTCCTCAAGCAAGACCCGTCAACCATAGGTGAGGAAGAGCTGCTTGCTATCATAAAGAAGAATAAACAATTGCATACCATAATAAAAGAAAAAAATAAAAAACGAATTATCAGGGTTCCGAATACGGACAGGGAACTTGAGTATCTTTATTTTAATTTCATGGGAAAAAGCACGTAATAAACAATTTATAATTTTACTCATCCCGCTAAAAAAAATAGTCTTGACAGAATGAACCTGAATGCATAGGGTTAATAGTATGTAAGCTAAACAATATTTTCGAAGGGCTTTGTATAATTAATGTGTGTTCTTTATTGCTAAAGTTTGTTTTTTATTACTAAGATGTGGTCTTTCTTACGAAACAACAAAATATACGGAAAATAGTAACGAAAGAATAACACAAGGACGATATAAAAGGAGTATGTAATGTATACTCATTTCCTGCAATCTGAAAATTATTCGATATTTTTCAGGGACATCACATGCAGGTTATTACCAATAAGAAATCAAATTAAAATAAGGAGAATCTAATGAGAAAACAATTATTTTTAATATTTATTTTATTTCTGCTTATACCCATCATCCTTTCAGGTCAGACACTGGATCCTTTCAGCTCCAGGATTAAAATATCCCCCCAAAACTACAAATCGAGTTCCTGGCTCAGGGTTCCCCTTATCACCTGGGGTGCGGACATCGTCACTATTCAGGCAAATGGGGGGAAAACGAAAACAACATCAGGCTCTCCCTTCGATAAACAGGGGCTTAAAGTTGAAATTTTCAGGGAAGATAATTTCCAGAAACAAGTAGAAATGTATTTAAAGGGGGAGATTGTTTTTTTACGGGGAACCATGGGGATGATTAATATGGCGGCAGATGTAACGGAAAAGAACAATAAAACAAAACAGGTTGTCATTTATCAGCATTCCTGGTCTGCCGGTGGGGATGCCCTGGTGGTAAAAGCGGGAATTCGAAGCATAAAGGACTTAAAAGGTAAGACAATCGCGATTCAAAGCTACGGCCCGCATGTGGATTATATGATGAAACTGTTAAGTGACGCAAACCTCTCTATCGGTGATGTCACTATTTTGTGGACAAAAGATCTTGTCGGTCCCGAAGGCGATACTCCCATGGCCAAATTTTATAAAAGTAATGTCCAGGCGGCATTTCTTATTACCCCCGATGCCCTTGCACTTTCATCGGACGGAACAGTCGGTACCGGCGCAGAGGATTCGGTGAAAGGGGCTAAAATCCTGCTCTCTACAAAAACGGCAAACCGGGTTATCAGTGATGTCTATTCGGTGAGAAAGGATTTTTTTGACGCGAATAAGGACAAGGTCATGAAATTTGTCCATGCCCTCTTTATCGCGGAAGAAGAAGTAAGAGATATTTTTAAGGATTCCAAGAACGCGGCATATAGAAATCTGATGACCAACGGAGGAACGATTTTATTGGACAGTGCGTCGGCGGGAGCAGATGTTGCTGGGTTATACTATGATGCGGAACTCACCGGATTTAACGGGAATGTGAAATACTTTAAAGATACGACATACCCGAGAAATTTTACAAAACATACCGCTGAAATTCAGAAATCCTTTATCCAGTTAAAACTCTTAAGCAAATCAATAACTCTCAGTCAGGCGAACTGGAATTATACCGATTTCAAGAGCGGCCTGAAATATGCCGATGTAAAAGAGGCCTCCAAGTTTGATTCGGATCAGGTAACGGAAGTAATCGCAAAAAAACAGATGCAGGATACCCTGGATGAATCGGCTCTCTTTTCCTTTATGATCTTTTTTAAACCGAATCAGAATACCTTTTCCGTCGACTTATACCAGAAGGAGTTTGACAAGGTAATTGAACTTTCCGCAACATACGGAGGGGCAATTATTACCGTGGAAGGTCATTCCGATCCCATGGAATACTTGCGTAAAAAGAAACAAGGAGCACAACCTGTCGTCCTTAACCAGATAAAACAAGCGGCTAAGAATTTAAGCTATTCACGGGCAAATGCCGTACGGGATGAAATAATCGGATATGCATCCCATCAGGGTATTACCCTGGATCCAAACCAATTTGCATCTATCGGATATGGTATAACCAAACCATTGTATGAAAGTCCGAAAACCGAGGAACAGTGGTTATCTAATATGAGGGTAGAGTTTAAGTTAATCCAGGTAGAAGCAGAATCGGACGTTTTTGTTCCGCTTGATTAAAGAAAGGAAGGGGTAAACTATGAATAAAAATTCCGGAGGTATTGTTTTTCTTATTATCATTGGTATTATTGGATTCATCATTATAAGTATTATTTTAGAAGAAAATGATGCAAATAATGTGAGTGTCACCACACCCTATGATACGGACGTGACGGAAACAGAGGCAACCCAGACAGGATGGCCCCCTGGTATCGATAATCCGAACATGGAACTTGCGGAGAATAAACTGAAAAAGAACTACTATCTTATCCTTGACGGCTCGGGGAGTATGAGCGGGGAAAAAATGAAAACCGCGAAAAAGGCTTTAAGCAGGTTTATCAACCTTGTCCCGGATGACGCGAACATCGGGTTGGCGGTTTTTGATTCCGGAGGACTTTCCGAGAGAGCGCCCCTTGGATCATCAAAGGAACAGCTCGTGAACCAGATACAGAGAGTTAATGCCAGCGGATACACTCCCCTGGAAAGTTCTTTAGCCCTGGCGTATAAACAGATAAATAAACAGGCTGCCCGGCAGTTGGGATACGGGGAGTATAATATTGTCGTTGTGACAGACGGTGAAGCGAGTGACGGAGAAGAACCGGGCCCTATTGTGAATGAAATATTACGTGAAAGCCCGGTGGTTATTCATACCATCGGATTTCAAATCGGGGAACAGCACTCCCTGAATCAACCCGGGAGAATTCTCTATAAATCGGCAAATAATCTTGAGGAACTGAGCGCCGGCCTTGGAGACGTCCTTGCGGAGATGGAAGATTTCAGTGTTACGGAATTTGATGGAAATTGATCCTGGAGTTTCGATTGTTTTTTGTTACTGTTCAGGTTTTTTGAAACCGCAGATGCACACGAATACACGCAAATATGAGGATCTATACTGTTTTTCTTATCTGCGTTCATCTGCGTGAATGTGCGGTTCCATTTCCGAAGCTGAATGGATACAATTTTTTTTATAAATGAATATAAGGATTTAATATGAGTAAACATGCTATTGTGGCGATTATTATTGTCATTGTCGGGATATTGGGAATTTTTATTTTTAAACTTGCTATTCCACTGATTGAAAAACAGTTTACCTACGGAACCTCGGATGCAAAAAATGTAAAGGGTGAAGTTACGATTGCAGTTGATAGCTGGATCGGATATTTCCCTTTACAATCCCCTGTTTTTAAAAAACTCATGAGGGATAATGAGTACAAAGTAACGATTATTGATGATGAAGCAAATTACCCGTTACGGATGGAACGGTTAAAAAAAGATGAGATTGATTTCGCGGTCTGCACCATCGATTCATATCTTTTAAACGGGAAATCCGAGGATTTCCCGGGGACAATTGTCGCAGTGATTGATGAATCCAAGGGCGGCGATGCCATGGTCGCATGGAAAGACAAGATCGACAGCATCGACAAATTAAAAACCCTCACGGATTATAAAATCGCCTTTACCACCGCTTCCCCATCGGAACATCTCCTGAAAGCCATCGGCGTTCACTTTGGGATTGACAACCTTCTTGATAAAAAGGGAAAGTGGCGGGTGGAAACAGCCGGTGCCGGGCAGGCATATAAAAAGCTGATGAAAAAAGATGTGGATATTGCGGTGATTTGGGAGCCCCATGTCACGGAGAGTCTATCAAATCCCGCTATTGTAAAATTATTGGGAACGGAAGATACGGAAAAACTGATTGTTGATATTCTCCTGGTAAACCGTCCGTTCAGTAAAGCAAAACCGGATATCACAAAGCTTGTGGTAGAAAAATTTTATGAAACCTTAAAGATTTATGAAGATGACCCTGCCCTGCTCAAGGAAGATCTTAAGCGCCATACGAAAATGAAAGAGGATAAAATAGACTCGATGCTGAAAGGAGTCCGGTGGGTAAACCTCCAGGAAAACGCTTTATGGTTCGGCCTCGATAAAAGCAGCACAAGCTACCGGGAAGAACTTCCTTTATCAATCGATTCGACCATAGAAATTCTTGTGGGAAACAAAGATTTTGATATGAATCCCCTTCCCAACAAAGATCCTTACACGATCATTAATTCATCATTCCTGGAACAAATTTATCTTTCCGGATTAGTGGCTGCCGATCCTCAGGCGACGGATTACGCAAACTCCCTGGAAAAACCCTTTTCCGCACTCACCGCCGAGCAATGGGATAAACTCAAAGTCGTCGGATCTCTTAAGCTCAGACCCATCACTTTCAGCAGCGGGACTTCGGATCTTGATGAAATGGGCGAAATGCAGCTGGATGTTATCGTAGAGAATATCAAGCATTACCCGAATTTTAGAATTGTCGTGAAAGGCCATTCGGGCACCCGGGGAGACGATCAGGCAAACCTCCGGCTTTCCCAGGAACGGGCGGATGCCGTGAAAGCCTATATGATACGTTATTATAATATTTCGGAAAACCGGATCAGGGCGATAGGACGGGGGAATACCGAACCCCTTGCCCGGCAGCCGGATGAATCGAGCAGGTCCTATGAAGACCGGCTTAAACGAGTGGAAATATACCTGGTCTCCGCGCGTCTTTAGGAGTGATATAAGATGGAAAAAAATAAGAGTCTCATGAAGATTGATTTTTCTCAGGCAGCGATACAAAAAGCGGTCCGTGCAAAAATTATTCAGAATCCCGTGTCAGTATACACTACGGCCTTCGGTACGGTGGGAGTCATTGCTTCGTCTATTCTCTTTCCCAGTCTGTTGCTTACTATTTGTTCTGCCGGACTCATCAGCTTCGGAATTATCAGCGGTATTGTTAATTTCGCCGCAAGAAAAAGCATATTTGAGACAAAACATCTTGCGTACTTAAATACGCTTATTGATAAAGAAAAACAGATGGTCCTTAAGCGGCTGCAGCGGGAATTAAAAAAACTCTCCGCATCCAAAGAGCTAAAAGTATTTTCGAATCAGGCGGTCAGGCAGTATGAAAAAATACAGACAAAGTTTGATAATTTCAAACGAATCCTCTCGGAAAAATTTGATACATCGGAGATAAGCTATGGAAGATTTTTCGGTACAACCGAGCAGCTTTACCTTTCCGTACTGGACAATCTGGAGGATATCATGAACTCCCTCGGGACGATCAGCAATATTGATGACGGATATATAAACGAACGTCTCACCTATCTCGCAAGTCTTGAATCACCGGAAGAAGCGGATAAAAGAGAAAAGGAGACGCTCCTCACCCGGAAAGATTTAAAGGAAAAAACCCTCATACGGGTGAATGAGCTGCTGACAATAAATGAAGAAGCCATGACTCAGATCGATCTGTCTATGGCCACAATCTCGCAGATTAAAACAAAAATGGGGCGGGCCTCCATTGATATGGAAGTTGCGCGGAAAGACCTTGAGGAGCTCATTAATAGAACAAAGAATTATTCCATAAGTAAGTAAAAGAAGTAAAAGAGAGAACATGGTTCTTCATGAACCAGGACATAAATTTTCAAGAGATTTAAAATGCAACGAGGAGGCAATATTATGGCAGAATATCAGCTGGCAACCCTTCCGGATACGAAAACCCTTAAAAAAGAAATGGGGATTGGAACAGGGGAGCTCGTCACAGTTGAGAGCAAAACTGTTCAGGTTCTGGATAAAGAAGCGGATGATTTTGTGGATAACCTTATCAACCTCTCTATGGATAAGGTTGATGATCAGGAAATCAGGAAACTCTCTGTAGAAAATATCGGCATGAAAGTTCAGAAAGATGCTGCTGCCAAAAGTCAGATGCTTCAGAGGCCGATAAAAGAACTCTCCACACGGAGTGAAGACGGCGGTGAGGTTGCGAATGCCCTTATCGATCTGAAGATGCAGGTGGAGGCCCTTGATCCCGGAAAATTTGATTTCGGCAAACCCGGGTGGTTTACCAGAATGGTGGGAAATCTTCCTTTTATAGGGAGCACCCTCAAGCGCTATTTCAGCCGGTATGAAAAATCCCAGACGATTATAAATGCCATCATCAATTCCCTTAAAAACGGGAAAGAACGACTTACCCGGGATAATATGATGCTTGTGGAAGATCAGAAAGCCATGCGGGAAATGACGATCCGACTGGAAAAAGCGGTGAAACTCGGTCAGCTTATCGATGCAAAACTACAGTATAAACTGGAACGGGAAATCGAACCGGATGATCCCAAGCACAAATTCGTAAGCGACGAGCTGATCTTTCCCCTGCGCCAGAGAATCATGGATTTGCAGCAGCAGCTTGCCGTGAATCAGCAGGGAGTACTTGCCATTGAAATTATTCGAAGGAACAATAAGGAACTTATCCGGGGTGTGGACAGGGCGGTAAATGTAACGGTAAATGCCCTCCAGGTCGCGGTCACCGTGGCACTTGCTTTGAATAATCAACGTATCGTACTGGATAAGATTAATGCGGTGAATATTACCACATCAAACCTTATCGCCTCCACGGCGCGGCAGCTTAAAGAACAGGGCGCGGATATTCAAAAACAGGCATCCGAGAGCATGCTCAGCGTCGAGGCGCTCAAATCGGCCTTCAGTGATATCAGTACTGCCATGGATGAAATTTCAAAATACAGGCAGGATGCCCTTCCCAAAATGGCCCAAACAATAATCGAATTTGATGATCTTTTGGGCAAAGGTGAAGCACGAATAAAAGACCTCGAAAAAGGGAATAAGACCAATCCTGCTTTTACCTTAAGTGTGGATAAGGAATAATTTACGGGTATAAAACAAAAAGGTAAGATAAACTATTTTTACGGATCGGGGAAAAATGGAAAATAAACTCTCGAAAATTATTCAAAAACGAACGGAAGATTCACAGAAAACATACTCTTTTAAAGAAGATCATAATCCGAGGATGCCGGCAGACTATTGGTTTCAGACATCTACTGAAGGACCTGTCCTCTTCCTGGTGTTTTTTACCCAGGCCTGTAGATGGGCCAAATGTCTCGGATGCAACCTTCCTTCCAAGGTAACCCTGTCGCATATCGGATTCAGGGATATTATGAAGCAGACAAATTTCATCTTCATGAATCTTTTAAGCGACAGGCAGAAAATGAACTTGCGGAAAATTATTCTCTCCAACAATGGATCTGTTCTGGACGAGGAAACACTTTCCACCACTGCCCTTCTTTATTTTATCGCCAGGATGAATATGGATTGTCCCAATATCAAAGTACTTACCATAGAAACGAGGCCGGAATATGTGGATCCGGCGGAACTGGAGACGATCTACCGGGCGATCCGGGAAGGAGAAACTCCCACGGACCTGGAAATCGCCATCGGCTTCGAAGCCTTTGACGAAAAGATCCGGAATGAACATTTTAAAAAAGGTCTTACCCTGGAAGTATTTGAAAAACTCGCGGAGATGCTCTCACGCTACAAATACAGGCTTAAAACCTACTTTATGCTCAAACCGGTTCCCGGTCTTTCCGAAGACGATGCCATAGCCGATATCGCGGCGGGAATACGCTACCTGGACTCAATCTCGGCAAAATACAATCTTGATATAAACATGCATCTGAACCCGACGTACGCGGCGATCGGCACACCTCTCGCAGACGCCTTCCACAATGGGACCTTTGTGCCCCCGACCCTCCAAAGCGTAAAAAAGGCCATAGCAGCAGCCGAGGGGACCCGGATATCGATCTTTGCCGGTTTAAACGACGAGGATCTCGCTGTTCCCGGGAGATCATTTATCCGGCCGGGAGACGAGGGTCTTATCGATGTGATAGAACAATTTAACCGCACCCAGGATTTTACGTTGCTGCAATAATACCTCGGCTTCCGAACCTTTTACGTCCCGGACATAATAGTGTAATGTAGGATCCACAAATTTAAAAAAACAGGTCCGGAGCATTTGCCCCACTACTTGTTCAGCCATTCCACCCTTATTAATAAGTAAAATTTCAGTTACAGTTTTTTCTTCTTATAACACTAAGCCGAGGATTCCTGCCAAGTAGCTAAATTATACGGTTGTTTTGGCTCGTAACTTGCTTTTTTATACGGTTGTTTTAACTACTAACTTGCTTTTTTACAGGGTTGATACGATTGGTTTTTGTAATAAATTGTCAGTATAATTATAGGGCTCTCTGCTGATTTTTAGATAAACATCGGATTTACCGCATGCATGCGGACGGATTCTACCGGATTTTATAAAGCGGTTATTGGGGGGAATATTTGAAAGTAAAAAGTAAGTATAAGAATAATTTGTGGTAATGAGGGGTTTACTATAAATCGGATGGTAATAATATTAAGACCTTTGTTTGAAAAAATAGTTGATATTTCTGCAACTTGTCATTATCATAAAAGGATGTGTTTGGACAGCTAAATATTGTATGATGAATTTCGTTGGTTTGGGTTTTTATGAATTTAGTATTATACAATGTTTATGACATTGCCTCGCCACCTGTAGGAAGGGAATATATGGTAAAACAACCGGCATCCATGCCAGTTTAAACTTTAAGTTATTTTCTGGTTAAATGGAATTCTGTTTAAGCGGATATAATGCTCATATTATGGTATTATTTTTCATTTTAAAGGCATAATATATGAAAATGTATAAAATATTACTTTAAAAGATAAAATATTCCCAAATCGTTGAATGCAATTTAATAAGATGTTATACGGACCCTTTGGGCTTAGATGAATAAAAGGATTAATAATGGATTACAATTTGAATGATTTGATAAAAATGACTACTTGGAATAATCCTACAATTAATGTTTTAAAATCAGAATTTTATGATGATTATTCTCCATTAATAAAAGTAATCGATCTTGCTTTAAAGAAGAAACTCGAGGAAGCGACTTTGAATTTACCAGAAATACGTACATGTGGAAATGAAACAGTTGCTATTTTCTCAGATTATGGTGGCGAATCAGCAGATAGTAAATATCAATCATATTCATTAGTAGCTTTTGGATATAACCATAGTTATGGTTTATTTGAACAAGTAGAAGAAATAAGGAAAAAACATAAGTTAAATAAAGCAGAAATTGCATATAAGCAGTTTGGATATGGCCCTATACAAAGAGCTCTACCAGATTATTTAAAAGCAGTTGACTTTTTTGTATTCGGTTTATTATTAAACATCATTATAGATAAAAATTGTGGTAGCTTCTTTAGTATTACAAATAAAGTTGATAAAGAAATAATTGAATTACTCAAAAGTGAAAATTTGGGTTCATGGAAGCCAAAAATCGCAGAAAAGTTACTAAGGGTAATTCATATTTCTTCATATTTAATAGCATTATTAAGCAAAAACAATCAAAAAATATTCTGGATGTCTGATAATGATGCTATAGTTGCTAATCAAGAAAAACACTTACAATCTCTTACACTAATGCAACGCATTTTACCATTGTATACAGATAATAAATTTGAAATGATCGGAGGAGCCATACCCTTTGTGGAAAATGGTATTGGTTACTTAGATTTTTTAAGTATTGCTGACATATCAGCAGGAGCGATTGAACGTAGCTTTAGCTTACGAAAAGAAGATAACTCTGTTGATTTAAGTGATTCAGCAGAAAATGTTTTGTCATGGCTTGGAAAGGATGGAACAGGCATGCGAAAAATTACTTTGCTTATACAAAAACAAAAAAACAGATTATTTGCCAATGAGGTAGTATTTAATACTGTAAATCGAGCTGGTTCAAAAAAAAGTATCACGATTAATTTGAAATAAACGTCGAACAATGGCTTCAACCCGACTCGCAGCTGGGTGTGAAGGCGCTAATGTTATTCTGTCATATTAAAAGCTGGTAGTTGTAAATGTCAAGCACTTTTCCCCACATTGGGGAAAAGAAATTTACCCACCAC
>JAFGRV010000403.1 GCA_016934975.1 Spirochaetales bacterium
ACCTGCCTTTTATGAGAAACATCAAAGGTCTTCTGATGATCCAGGCATCGCCTGTCAATCTTTATGAAGAAACCTTAAAAGCAAACAATATCAAAACAAATATATTATTTTCCAGTTCAAAAAAATCATGGAAAATATCCGAAAATATCAATCTTGATAATCCGACAGCTATATTCCCCCCCGGTTCGCCGGATCAATTCCAAAGTTATCCTTTGGCTGTCACGCTGGAAGGAAAATTTACCAGTTACTTTAAGGGGAAACCAATACCACAGAAGCCTAAAAAAGAAATGGATGAAAGTGAGAAGCAGACTTCAGAATCAGGATTCATTACAGACGAGGGTGTCACAGACGAGATCAATGTAATTGAACAGGCCCAAAGTCCGGGAAGAATATTCTTAGTCGGGACTTCCGAGATTATCCGTGATCTTATTCTTAACTATACACCCCCCGGCAGCCTCCGGGATACATCACCGAATAAAATCTTAATCAGCAATATTATCGATTATTGTAATGGTAAAGAGGATTATGCTGCCATGAGGAGTAAGTTACAGCTTGTGAATCCTTTGGATGAAACAAAAACGACTCCTTTTGCGAAAGATTTTACCCAATACTTCAATCTCATCGGACTCCCGGTTATTGCAATCATATGCGGTATCATTGTTCTTCTTGTCCGTATGGGCCGTAAAAAGAAAATACTGTTACTGTTCAATCCGAAAGGAGCTGCTGCTGCAGTATCTAAAGAAGAAATGAATCAGGAGAAAGCACGGGTTACAACCTCAGTTGTGAGCATGGGATTAAAATTTACAAAAGATTATCTCGCTTTAGTGATTATTGTCGGTGTTCTCCTTGGGGTGTTGGTCTGGTCAAATATTTCACGTCAAATGGGTGTGATCCAGTATAAACTTCCCACTCTTGAACAGGTACAGGCAGACACGGTCAATAAAATGGTCGTAACGCGGGATGATACGATTATTACCCTGGAAAAAGATAAAGATGCTCAGTGGCGGATTATGCCGGAAGGATTTCCCGTGGATCCGGCCCAGATCGAATCCATGCTCGGCTATGTTACCGATCTAAAGATTACGGAACTGATCTCGAAACAAAAACAATACGACAGATACGAACTGGATGAAAAAAATAAAATCAATGTTCAGGCGTATGCCGGTGCCGCATTAGTACGGCAAATGGACATTGGAAAAACATCATCAACATCATCACAAACATATGTCACCCTCGGGGATGATCCGAACATTTATAGTGCCAAAGGAAATCTGAAATCTCTCTTTGATAAAGACATCGCCGCATTAAGAGATAAACAAGTACTCAAATTCTCAAAAGACGAGGTAACGGAAATTATTCTGGAATTCGAGGGCCAGAGTGTGGTTCTCGGAAAACAAATGATAAAACCCGATGGTGAAGACGAGGCAGCGGCAAAACCGGTATGGATGGCAAATATCTCTGATAAGCCGGTTTCTGATACCATCGTTAATGATATCCTTACCACCATGTCAGGTCTTGTTTGTGAAGAATTCTTCACAGACACAAAAAAATCAGATCTGGAAGCACAACCCTTCGATTACAGGATCACCGCACGGGGAGCAAAAGACTATGTACTCACAATTTTTAACAATAAAGATGATAATAAGTATCCTGCCTATTCATCGGCGAGTGATTACGCCTTTAAACTCATCGGTTGGAGAGCAACAAAAATGATGAAAAAGCTCGATGATTTTAAAGAAAAGGAACAAGGATAAGTACATTATAACAATATCCTCGCTAACATATACAATGGGATCCCTTAAACAAGGATCCCATTTTTTTTTCTTTACAAATAGCTGTCAATATGTTATAAATACAAGTCGATAATCTAATTATGTGGTCAAAGATGCAGGAAATAAAAGAAAGCCTTATTAAAAGAGCAAAGAATACTCATAAAACAATCTATCCTTGTAAAGGTAAAACCGAACTTGAAGAATGTTTTACTATAGAAGGGAGAAAGATAATTTTCTGGTTTAATACCGAGGATCGTAACACACACACGATCTCGGCCCCGATAACCAGATATTTTAAACTCAATGATGCAATTCGTATTGAGCAGCAGTAAAATCACGGCTACTCTTTTTTAGCCGGTTCTAAACTTTTCCGCTTTATAATTGTCACTTCATTTCCCTGCTCATTAAAGATAACTTCATCATAAAAAATCCGCGTAAGGAAAATTCCCCTCCCGTGATAATTAAGGAAATCATCATCATCAGGATCGGGAAGAGTTCTCCAGTTAAACCCCTTGCCTTCATCGATAATTTTTATCTTTAAACCCTCCTGAGAAAATTCCGAATGTACATAGACCTTTTTATCGCCTTTATCTTTCTCTTTCATCCTCTCCCGGATAAGTTTTCCAAGAATTCCCTTTGTTAATGCCTTACTTTTCTCTTCAAAGGAAATGCAGAGGTTTCCATGTTCAATGGCATTCGTAATCATTTCCTCTATCCCGATTTTGAGATTGATGATATCTGATTCGGGGAACAGGCCTTTCAAGTGAATTCCAATCTGATTTATAATCGGAAGAATGTTTGCGTCCGCTGTCTCTATCTCGAACTTCTTTGTTTCTTCAACAAGTGCACCGGAATAAAAAGGGGAAATATCGACCATCATTTTATGCCTGATAACAGAACTAATAACATCCGAGACTTCTTTAAAATTAAAAGGTTTTTTAAAAAAATTTGTCGCGCCGGCTCGTAATGCTTCGAGAACTGTTTCCTCATCACCATATCCGGTCATAAGGATGAATATTGCCTGGGGATCGATTTTTTTTACCCGCCGCAAAAGAGTAATTCCATCCATTCCGGGCATTCTTACATCCGAAAGAACTACCTGGGGATGTGTAATTTTATATAGTTCGATTGCCGCCTTGCCTTCCGAGGCTTCAATAGGTTCATATCCTTCTTTTTTCATAAAACGAACAATGAGGTTCCGTAAAATTTCTTCATCATCGACAATTAAAATTCTATTTGTGCACTCTGTTTGTATAGACATTCTTTTACCCTGTTTCTTCCTTTAAAATGGATTTAAACTACCACGGTCAAAAAACTATATAAAAGTATAATAAAAAAAAAAATTTATTGCCAG
>JAFGRV010000404.1 GCA_016934975.1 Spirochaetales bacterium
CCGGGTGCTATGACGTTCAAGACATCTTTCCTTGTATCTAATAATTGACTCGATCTTTGCGGCAACCTCTTCCGGGACGACAGGGAGGGTAACACAATCAACCGCACCTTCCGTCAGTACTTTGATTTTATCCTGACGTGATCCTTTTTCAGATATCACTATCACCGCAATATCACTATAATCGAGACTACGTGAAAGAAATTTCAATAATTTATAAACCTTCGTTCCGTCTTTCTCTTTATACAAAAGAATAATATCAGGTCGTGGAAAATCATTTAAAGCTTCCACTATATCATGTTCTTTTTTTATAGTAAAAATATCGTAGATATTTTTAAGCTTTGACTTAAGGTGAAGGAAATTCCCTGATTCATCCTCCAGGATTAATATCTTTTTTTTATCCACATTACATCCTTTTGTTCTTGATTAAAAAATAAAATTACAGGTTATGGTTTCAGCAGATTAACTAATTCGATCTTATTCCTTACATTGAGCTTTTTATAAATATTGCTCAAATGAAACTCAACGGTCCGTAATGAAATTTCCAGCCGGTCACCGATTTCTTTATTAATACAACCGTCAAGAAGAAAGAGAATTACCTCTCTTTCACGTTTTGAAAGATTATATGTTTCGCCTAATTTATCCACAGGGAGAAATCTTTCTTTCAGGAGATTCTGTTTCCGTATATGAGAGAGAACACCTTTAATCCTGGTTTCGATTCTTTCCACATATTTTTTCTTTAACTGTGCCCGATTATCAATAATCGATTCTATTTTGGCAGATAGTTCTCCTATACTGAAAGGTTTATAGATATAATCCACAGCACCTTCGGATAATCCTTTTAACTTTTCCTCCTCAGAACTTTTTGCAGTAAGAAAAATAAAGGGAATATCATTATGTTCTTCACTTCTCTTTAAGAATGAAAAAAATTGATGTCCATCCAATTCATCCATCATAATATCGGAAATGATGATGTCCGGGGGAGAAATAGTTTTCAGTTTTTCCAAAGCGCCTTTTACGTTTTCTGCCATATATACATTATACCTCTCTTTTAAAAAAGTCTGTATAAAATAGAGCATCTCCGGATTATCATCAACAAGAAGAATATTTTTTTTTGCAGGGGTTATATTCTCTTCCTTTAATTCGATATTTGTTTGACCACTATCATAAGGGGTGGATAAATCATTATCGAATTCATAATCTTTTTTTTCCTCCGGTACATAATCGGGAAAAGAAATAATAAACGTTGTCCCTCTATTTATGGCGCTGTCAATGTCTATGGTCGCATGAAGAGCATCCGCTATCCGCTTCACAATATAAAGACCCATACCGATACCCTGCAGATTTCTCTTTTTATGTGAAAGTTGATAATATGGCAAGAAAATATGATTCATCTGATCTTTTGTCATACCAATACCATTATCAGCAACCCGGAACAAAATAACATTTTCGCTTTTCCCCAGGGTAATATTAATGACACCCCCTTTTCCGGAGTATTTTATTGAATTCTCGATAATATTATTAATGATTCTGTGAACAGCATATGGATCGGCTTTTACGTACAAATCGTCTTCTATGGTGTGATTAATTATTATATTTTTCGTATGAGCAATCCCGGTAAAAAGAATAATTCTGCTTTTGAGAATTTCCGATAAAGGAGCAGCCTGGTTATGGTTAAAGAAAATCTGACCCCGCCGCAATTTCTCGACATCAAGGAAATTTACCATATTTTTTAACATCAGATCTATGTTATGTTTTAATATCCGGAGATCACTATCCATTCCTGCTTTGGAAATATATTTTTCCAGGTAGTTACTGATTAATGTAAGGGGAGTTCTTGTCTCATGAGCCAGATTAATAAAAAAACGGGTTTTCTGTTCATTTGCTTTTTTCAGACTTTCATTCGCAATCTCGAGCTCTTCTGTCCGCTTTTGGACTTGTGTTTCCAGATTATTAATCACCCTGTTAAGTTGAAAATTCAAATTCCACTTTTTTACAAGAGACAAAGCCATTTGCTTGATCTCGATGGAATTGAAAGGTTTTTTTAAGAATAACAAATGATCCGATGAACCGAGTTCTTCTATAATGTCATCCCAGGAATAATCCGAATAGGCGGTACAGATCACTACTTCAACATCATCATTCAGCTCCCAAATCTTTTTTGTTGCTTTTACTCCGTTCAATCCCGGAGGCATCCGGACATCCATAAAAATAAGAGCATACGGTTGATGATGCTCAAGAGCCTCCCGTACTTTCGCAATCGATTCTTCCCCGCTATAAGCGGATTCAATCTCATACGAAAACAGACCGGTTTCACCCTTCTCATTCCTGTTTTCCGGTTTTACATCAAATAAAATTTCTTCCAGATCTTCCATTTCCCGGTCACTGCGCTCTTTAGACATCAGAATCTTTTTAAAATCAAGATGTATTTCCGGATTGTCGTCGACAATTAAAATCCGGTTGTTAAGTTTCTCAAATTCATTATTTACAAATGCCTTCACTCATCACTCCTCATTTCCTCTTTTACAAGAGGAAAAACTAAAGTAAAGGTTGTTCCTTTTCCCGGACCACTACTCGCTGCGGATATATTTCCACCCATTTCCGACATAAAGATTGCACAACTGTGCAATCCGAAACCATAGCCATCTTCTTTTGTTGTGAAACCAAAGGTAAATATTTTTTTTAAATTTTCATCGGAAATTCCATTCCCATTATCCGAAATATGTACAGCCACCGTATCATCCCCGTTAAGAACTACCTTGATACATAATTCTCTTTGCCTTTCTATATTCTGCATCGCTTCCCAGGCATTTTTAAAGCAATTAACGAGGATATCCACTACTTTTGTTTTCTGAGCCATTATCAGAATATTGTCATAGGGGGGATACATTATGTTGATAGTAATCTCGTGTTTTTTAAAATGACTTGCTTCGATTTTTAGTGTATCATTAATTATAGAAATAAGATTTATCTGCTCCATATACCGGTGCGGAAATGCGTATTCCTGTTGAGTATCTATGACATTCTTTATCATTGTTATTTTTTCCAGGAGAAACGCGATCTCATATTCCAGTGTTTCATGTTCCGATCCGAGCATTTCTCCCACTTTAATATAATAATCGGGAAGATATTTCCCCTTCGGATCATGAAGCAAAAAATTTTCTCTATTATTTTTATTATTCTTAATCAATTCATTTGCTTTTAATAAGCCGGTAATTTTTGATTTCTTTAATGAATACGCGATTGTTTCAGCGGACACACCTGCGCTTGTCAATATATTTCCGATATTATGAAGGATCCCGATTGCAATCTCTCCCATTCCTGCCTGGTGAGCACTATGTAATAATTTTTTATGCATGGCATTTAATTCTTCCTCTGATTTCTTTTGTTCGGTAATATCCTTTATAACACATATTATATTCCTGAGCTCCCCATTCGTGTATTGTATCACCGACGCGCTTATTAAAACCGGGATCTCCCGTGCTTGACCGGTCACAATCCGGTCTTCTCTGTTACGAATGACTCCCGCTGCTAATAATTCTCTGAATCCGGATCCATTAAAAGGATTATTCCGGGTTTTAAAGAGCCTGTCCCCCGGCATACCAAGAAGATCCGCCTGGCTATACCCGAGGAGTTTACACGCGGATTTATTTATCATACTGATACGACGCTCCGGGCCGGTCACCAGCAATGTATCAATCATATTATTCAAAACACTATCCATATAATCTTTGGATACGGTTGTCTTTTTTAAAGCGACTGTCATCTTATTAAAGGATTCGGCTAATAACCCGATTTCATCTCTCGTATAAATATTTATCCGGTAATCAAGATTTCCATTTCCAATAACTGCCGCGCCTTTTGTTAATTCCTTTACAGGTTGTACCATTTTTGTAGTTATTACAAAAGAAAGAATGACAATCACGAGAATTATAATAACGGAAATAGAGGCATTCATTACTATCATCCCATTAATCGCTTTTTGAATGGTATTTAAAGAATACCCGATCATGACCATATAGTTTAAATACGACTGGGCAAGAACAACATTTATCTGTTCGCCTTTATACTCTTGTGTGATTATTTTTGATTTAATAAAACTCATCAGGCTGAAATTATCAATAAATTTCCCTTTCTCTCCTTCTAACGTAGAGAGATATATTTCCCCATTAGTTTTCACTATTCTGCAAAAATAAATCTCCGGATTGTCTGCTTCTATTTTCATTAAATTCATTTTCAATACATCACTTTCGAGGAGATCTTCCGAGGTAATATAACGGGCTGTCATTTCAGCAATAATTGTTTTTTCTCTGTTCATGTCTCTGTTCATAAGTGCGCGTTCACGTTCAATAGTGATAAAAGTAAGAAAAGAGATAAATAGAATTAAGATAATAAGAATTCCGATAGTAATCTTGTATGAAAACCTAATGAGTTTTTTTATTTTTGTTTTATTCTCACTATTTTCCATCTTTAATTCCGGCAAATTTTTACTTTTTTGTATGAAAATATAAAGAGATTCATGCAAAAAAGCTATAACTATTATACTCGTACAAGTGCCTCAGAGAATAGTGATTATACCATTTTGAATTACTCTTTATCCTTTTTTTTCTTTGCATCATCAATCAGGTTGTCAAGATGGGGAAGGATATCCGGTTTTGTCTGGAGAGCTTCTATATTTTCTTCCTGAATCGCTTTGTAGACTTCCTGTCTGTAAACCTTTACATACTTGGGAGCGCGTATACCGATTTTTACCTGGTCACCTTTTATATCGACAATTGATATCTCGATCTTATCACCTATCATTATTGTCTCATTGACTTTTCTTGTTAGAATTAACATGGCTTTTGCTCCTCAGCCATAAGTTCCTCGATAATCGGATGCCTTATGCTCCACTTCGAGCTTCGACTGATAGATTGACGCGCTTCCCGTGTCCGCTTATTTATAATAACAGGTCCCTGGAGATTTGCCGTCATCTTCGAAGGATTCTCGGGGATGGTGACAATCGCAAAACAAAGAATATCTTCGGGGGATTGAATATCAATCTCCATTAATTCTTCCTCATCCACATCAAGCTGATAATCCGGACGGAATATGTGGGGATTAATTAATACAAAGGCGATCTCTGCCACATCCGTAGATTGAAGCCAGTAAAAAGGCTGCTGTTTTGCATCCAGGAGTACATAATTCTTAAAGTTTTCAAAACCGAACAATCCATTATGAAAATGAATCTTCTGTCTGTCATCAACCTCAATTACTCCATAAGGTTTTGTTACTACTCTCATATTCTATTATACCTCTAACGTAAATAATCAAGAAGCGATGGCTGCATTATACGTGCAGTTGTATTCAAAGCTGCTTTATGAGTATATTCCAGCATTTTCAACTCTGTTATCGCTTCGGATAAATCAAGATCAATCTCATTTGAATTCAATTCCGTAAGGACCGGGGTTTCATAGTCTAATCTGCCGTACGCTAATTCCAGCCGCCTGTCTTTTGCGCCGAGTTCCGAGCGGTGAGTGCTTAAATTATGCAAAGCATTATCAATACTCCCTAACCCGGCCCCTCCTATCTGCTCAGTATCCCCTTCAAGGAGTCTGTCCCGTAAATTTATGACAATATCAAAGATCGATGCCCCGAAGGATAATGCGGATCCGGCGATATTTTCCGGCGGGGTATTTCCTTCCTGCTTGATAATTCCAAGATCCTGTAATACGGTGCCGGTTCCCCCTGCTTCACTCGATCCGTCCCGGAGCCATAGTTGATGAGGAACCGTTGTTTTAAGAAACATCGAGTTTTTAACAGGATCAAGTTCTGCTTTCACCGGTGCCGCGGAAGCATTTATTTTGTTGATAATTGCATAGATATTATCACCTGCTTTTACCTCAATTGGAACTCCATCAATCTCTAAATAGGAATCTGCCTGAACCTGGTAGGTTGTCGCATCAATCGATGAATAAATATTTTCATTTTCCGCCCAGAATACATAATTCCCCGGCATATTGACCTCTGCAAAGGCCCCTTCGGAAATCTCCGTCTTGTTCCGGCCGATATTCCCCACATAATCAACGGAGATAATCCGTTCAACAGTCTCCATACGCCCCATAATGACGCGAAAAGGTTCTTTTTGGGTATTAAAGCCGCTAAAAAGAGTAGTCCCGTCACCGGTGTGAGCATTTCCGATCTGTACAAGTTCATGAAGAAGCTGATCTACCTCTTCACCCATGTACGCGAGCTCTTCTTTTTGGTATATACCATTCGAACCCTGAACGGCGAGCTCCCTGACACGCTGGAGTACGTCCACCGCTTCATTCAGATACCCTTCTGCCTGGGCATTTCTGCCCCGGACAGTTTCAACATTATCCGCATACTGTCTCATTCTCATAATCATGGATTGATACCGGATTGATCTGGATGCGGCGAGTGGGTCGTCCCGTAAGTTTTGTATCTTTGTCTGGGACGCCATTTTATTATTCAACTGACTCATCTTCCATTCACGAAGGCGTAAATGGTACTGCATATCGTTGGACGGCATATATGTGCTGATTCTTTTCATAATTTATACTCCCATCCTGTTAATGATAACATCGAGCATTTTATCAATCTCCGATACGAATCGGGCGGCAGCGGAATATCCGTGTTGAAACTTTACCATATTTGCCAGTTCTTCATCCATATTCACTCCGGAGATGGATTGCTTTATATCATTTAGTTCTTTTAAAATGAGGTTTTCCGTTTCCAGGGCTTTTTCCGCCTGTTCTCCCCGCAATCCGATCGATGCGACTGCGTCGGCAAAAAAATCATCAAAGGTCGTAATCTGGCCGATCATGACCGGAGTTGTCCGCAAGTTGGCCACGGCAAGAGCGACAGATCCGTCGCCGGGTCCTCCTTCTCCGGACATAGGTGAACTCGATGTAGCGATAGACCCGGGGTCTTTTACGAGTTCCGCATTTATCTCGATCCATGCAGCGGGATGAGAAAGGGGAGCAACCGCATACCCTGCTTCCGTTACAAGGGTATCCACGGCATCCGGACCCTGCCAATCATATGCACCCCCGGGACCGGATTGAGGTAAAATCCCTGCATATCCCACAAGAAACTGCCCGGAGTCTTCCATATGACGAAGTACAAAATCCGGATTCCCTGTATATGCAGAGGGAACTCCTTTTAATGATAATTCCCCATGAATATTCAACCTGGCAACGATCTCGGCCCCGGAAAGATTTATCTTATTTATGACATCTTCTACCGTATCCGACGGAAAGTAATCCACCGTCACATCATCCAGGGGTCCCGGGAGGGTAAGAGTTCCCCTGAGCCCGATCTGATCTTTGAGCTTTAGTTTATTCATACCATTGATACGAAATATGTATGATGAATCAACGACCCCGTCCCCGGTTCTGTCATAATTACCCTGGGCATTATTAATAAAGGGGTGATAGGTAAAAAAGTCGGTCCCTGTCTCATTATTTAATCCATATCCATTACTATGGACTTCATTCACAAGGTCGATGAAATTCGCGGTCATAAGATCAAGCTTCTGAATTTCTCCCCGGGCGTCCGCATCCCTCAGTTCAAGGAGTGCCGCAAGCTTTCCGCCACGGAAAAAAATATCATCATCCGTTCCTTTCCAGATAACCCTTGAATACCCCTCGTTATTCGGGTCCTGCTTCACGTCCAGAGGTTCGAAATGTCTTCCCTGAACAACATGATAACCCCCGATATAAACAATAAATTCATCCGGGTCCTTTTGGCCGATGGTGACATCGGCAAAAACGGAAAGCTGCTGAACAAGAAGATCCCGCCTGTCAAGAAGATCATTCGGGTTATCTCCCAGGGCTTTCACTTTTTCAATTTCCTCGTTCAGACTCGCAATGTTCCGCAACAGATTATTCGCTTGTTTTACCGTACCCTGTACATCTTCTTCTATCATATCCCTGATCCCTTTCATTTTTGCAAAGGAATCATGAATTTTATCCATAAGACTCTGTCCCCGCTCAAGTACGGCTTTTCTTGAGGCCATTTCCGAGGGATGAAGGGAAAGTTCCTGCCAGGATTCCCAGAACCGGTCCATAAATCCCCTTACGGACAATTCCATGGGTTCATTATAGACTTGTTCCATCATGAGGATATAATCATTTCGGGATTCCCAGAATCCAAGGCTATTCGTTTCCGCAACAATCCGTTCTTCCAATATCATATCTTTGATCCTCTCTATGCGCTCAACCTGGACACCTTGCCCCAATTGTCCGGGAGTTTCTTCCCTGTTTAATCCGGGAAAATAAAGGGGAGGAAATGCACCCATTTGTACACGCTGCCGTGAATAGCCTTCTACAGCCGCATTACTTATATTATGTCCGATTGTCCCCAATCCTTGCGTATGGGTAATAAGGCTTCGTTTCCCGATTTCTATTCCGGTAAATGTGGATTGCATCTTTTACTCCTCATATAAACTACGATTGGTAGATAAAATGAAGTTTTATCATACTCCTCATATAAACTACGATTGGTAGATAAAACGAAGTTTTATCAATACTCCTCATATAAACTCTAATTGGAAGATAAAACTTCGTTTTATCATACTCCTTTAAAATAAGATTGGAAGATAAAACTTCGTTTTATCACCGTTCCTATAACTGCTTATTAACAACATACGGACTCTCTGAATTCTTTTTTGTTGTTCCTTTGTTCGAGTACATATTTCCTTTTGTGTGGGGAAAAAGCTCCTCAAAAAATCGTTTTAGAAATCCCGACACACTTCGTGTATAACAATCAATACTCTTTGCCTGGGTTTGTACTTTTATTACTTCAAGCTTAAGTTTTACAGAAAGAGCATTAATTCGCTTTCTTGATTCATTGCAAATATAGGGTGAGAGCATCTTTACCGGTGCATCAGGGGAAAGCCCATACATTTCCTTGAGCCCGCAAAATGCCGTATGCCGCGCATTTTCAATCTTAGTAATATGTTCCCCTGTATTATTGAGACTTTCTACTGTTTTCTCCATGTTTTGCCAATTCCTGTCTTTTACTTCTCCTCGTAAAAGCTCCAGAATACCGGAAAAAGTAGAAAACAAAGCTGTTTCAGCTCTTAATAGTGATTCATAATCCTCGAGTATTTGATTAACATCGGCATTATTCATAGATACTCCTTTCTTCTATAATTGGAAGATAAAACGAAGTTTATCACACTCCTTATTTGTGGCTTTCCAATTCCGTGTACCCCATAATTTCTCAGAGAGCGCTCTGCTTATTACATTTTCGGTAAGGGAGTGGTATCTATTGAACGGCATTTATGAAAAAGTTTGGAATGTTTCAATTATTATTCTGATAAAAACATCTCACCCTTGTATCAATATGCAGGATGACTGCATTTTTCAAATACTCCGGTATTATATTTTGAAGTTTGCCATAAATTTGTATACAAGCTCTTAAACCCGGATTAATCTTTACGACCTTGAATGAGGGATTTAAAAATTCTTTATATTTACGATTGGTTTATTCTATGAGTCAATTGCAAAAATCCGATAATAATTGTAGAAAGAGAGATTATGAAGAGAATTACTTTAATTCTGCTGCTTGTATTATCCGTATCCTTGAGTGTTTGTGCAGATGACAGCAAGAAAATGATGAGCATTGATATTGGAACCGGGTTGTCATTACCTTTTTTCTCATCCGAAGCGCTTGAAGATATTTGGGGTACAACAGGGGAAAGTTATGACGTTTTAACAATGTTGCTTCTTACAAAAATTGTTCTATTTGTTGATGCGAGATATCTTATTACTCCGGATTTGAGCGCAGGAGTAGAAGCAGGTGCATATTTACTTATGTTAAGCGATCCGGCTGCGTATGATTTTCCATTACGGGTACTTTTCCGGTATGGAGGTAGCGGTACTTTTATTGAATTATTCGGAGGTTACTATATTTCAACAGCAGAAAAGCTTTCCGGTCCGGAAGTTGGGGCAAGAGCATCCCTCGGGGGATTATATGTTGATTTTTCTTATGTCATCGCAGAGTATTCCTACTATAGTATGGGACTTGGTTTTGCTCTCAATACTATTTTCGGATTTTAGAGTAAGAGACATACCTGAATTTATACAGGATAAATTCATATAATACGATATCGTAATCTGCGTATGAGAATATAAAATAGATGCATTTTCTCTGTCTCCATTTTCTTGACAATTAATCATCAATTTCTGATATTAATCATAATAAAGCAGGGATGAACTATTTTGATTGTGTATCCTCATCCGGGCAGGGAAAGAAGTCCATGTATGATGAAAAGGAACTCTATGAATATGAATTGCTTGGCGTGTAAAAATAAATTATGTAAAGCCGATCAAAAAGACTGTACAGGGACCAAAATTAAAATTATAGAGGAATATAAAAAGGCACATAACCAATCTATATACCTCAACGCGGATAAACTGGTGGCAAACAATAAAGCGGGAACCCTCTCCCGGGCAGAAGAGATAGTTTTATACGCGAAAAATCAATCATATCACACAATAGCCCTGGCATATTGCTATGGTCTTGAGAAATTATCCTCAACTATTAAAGATTATTTTAAAAAACAGGGTTTTAAGGTATTGTCATTCCGCTGTACGATTAATGGCATAAAAGAGAGTGATATAAGTCCGGATCTCCGGGATAGTGTCAACTGTAATCCCATAGGGCAGGCAGAGGCGATAAATAAAAGCACGGCTCAACTGGCTGTCATAATAGGGTTATGCCTGGGCCATGATATCATGCTTCATAACTATCTTTCTATTCCATTCACCACACTTATTGTAAAAGACCGGGTATTCGACCATAATCCTGCACAATTCTTTTTACATGAAAAACCAGTGACTGAAAAATTCATAGAAGCCCTGGATAATAAATTCAATATGCGGAACAGTCAATGGCTCTCGGAGCAATTATCCTCGGATAATCCTCCTTTTATCCTGGACCTCCGGCACCCGGACGAATTCGAGAAACAACATATTCCGGGTAGCACAAATATCCCTTTAAAATCACTATCTCGGCAAAAAAACCAATTACCGGGAGATAAAACCACGACAATTGTCGCACTATGTAATGGAGGCATTCAATCTGCATATGCGATCGTTTATTTGTTTTCCCTGGGTTTCACCAAGGTGTATAACCTTTCCGGGGGATTCGGGAGTTGGAAAAAATTGCAGCAATAGAAGCTCAAAAACTCATCAGATGGATAATATATCCTTTAATTCAATTGCACCATTTATTAATTCAACTGCCGGATTACACTTAGATGAAGGTTTAAATCTTAACCTTATTTGACCCATAGACGAATAAATAGTTTCTAATTTGACTCCCATTTCCCGGATTGTTCTATCAACAGCCGATTCTCTATGAATTTTTTTCGGTTTAAAAAATTTTGAAGTTGCATAGACAAGATTAGTTTTTGAATAAATTCTATGAACATCTTTCTCTTCAGGTATTCTATGTCTTCCAAGCTGAAAAGGGGTCAAGCAAGCAATAGGATTTTCTACAAGCAAATCAGTCCAAATCTTATCATTATGGGCAGTATATGATCCATGATGAGGAATCTTGATGTATAAAGCCTTACCCACAGGTTTATTCTTATCTTCAATTATAGCTTTCCATCCCACCTGAGAGTCGCTTCTGTTTTCCAAGTCGCTTCCTAACAAAAAATGATAACTCCCAATCGTTATCCACAATGCAATTGAAATATGATTTTCACTTGGATCAACTATTCGACGTTTATTTTTGATTTTAAATTCTTCCTCTAATAATGTACCTATTGTTTTAATTGATAATATCCGTGATGCGTCAGAAGGCGATAGCGTATATAAAAAAACCGGAACATTGAGACCGGAAGTTATTTCTGATTCACTGATAATAATACGATTTGCTAGTGCAAGTTTTGGTGTTTTTTTGCGCTCAATGAGTGTATGCAAAATTTGATATAATTCAGAAACGCCGGAATCATCTATTCCACTATCACCAAAGGCAGAAATAAATGTTCGGAATTCATCTGATTTCAACGCGTCCGAACAACAAAAATCAGCTTTTTTACACTCTTCTACAATATCTGAAATACCTTTTATATGGTCATCATGCCAATGTGTTGCTACAATTAATTTTACAGATTCAACCGGATTTACATTTATTTTTTTTAAGTAATCTAAAGGAATCGGATCATGAAGAGAAGGATGTATACAAGAGTCAATTATAACCCAATTATTATTTCCAATATGAATAACAATGCTTTCACCAAAACCCGGTCCAAAAAGGGATATTTCAAATTCATCTTTTTCCGGTGGATCTATTTTAATCCCACCCAAAACTTTTGCCAAATTCCTTTGCTTTTTTTTTCGCTCGATCTATTTCTCTTTTTCCCCAAAAAGGGCATCTTTTAAATCGAATTATTGATTTACGTTCTCTTTGCCCTTGTAGTGAATCTGTATAACCAATATACCAATAGAAAATTGCACCAATTCTAAATAACTCAAAATCTTCTTTTGATACATCATCCACAGGGAATTCAGCGATTTCCTGTGGATTATTTAGATGCGTTAGATCCTGCAATCGTGCCATAAAAAAGTCACCATTAATTTCAATTATTGTTCCTTCCCATTTTTGCAGGCAGATAAAATCTATTGTTTTCTCCGACGGAGTTATCTTAAATTCTTTTAATTCTTCTATTTTGATCATAAAATGAGTTCTATTAATATTATTAGCATTATTATCATCCTCACTAATAATAGTTTCCTCTTCGGATTCATATATACTAGATAAATGCCGGGAATCTTTAATAATCTTCTGCAATTCTGCATTATAATCTAATTCACTCTTAAATGTATCTTCTGTCTTATTCATAGATTCTCCATCAAATATTTAATAATAGAAGTTGATTTTTCTAAAGAATTTCTCCATTCATTTTCAAAAATCTTTAGGATTTCGTCTGAATTTACGATTTCATCCTTTTTTATATCAATTTCGTAATGATCGTTTATCTTAATCAAAACACCATATTTACTTTGTGAATATGGTTCAACTTTTGTTCTTATATATCCTTTATGTATATCTGCATCACGTTCACTTTGGATTGTAAGACTATTCATTCCAGGATTTTTTACAATAGAATTCCAGATAGTTTTGGGAGCGAGTGTATTACCTATTTTATGCCAGTCTTTTTCATTTTCAGCGGTGAAAACAACTTCTTTATTGATACCCAATTTAAAAATAGGTGTATGCCTTAACAGTCTGAATGTGTTTAAAATTAAATCCGCGATGAGTTCTTCATGCTCATCGTGTAAACTACTAAAAACAATTCTTTCGTGCAAAACTTCGATTCGTATCCAGTCCAAAGCAAAAATAGTTGCATCCGGGTGAATTAATTCAATTTTTGCCTCTTCTCCCTCACTTTTGCGTATTAATTGTTCTGAACTAAACCATAGAGGTTGAAAAATGGCTGGATTAAATTTTCCAATTAGGACTACTGAAATTGCCTCTTTATCAATTTTTCTCATTATATACTCTTCTTTAATATTATATTATCAAAATAAACTATTTAATAATAAATTAACAAGAAAACATCTCTAATGCAAGTCAAAAGTGAATACAAAAGTTAAATCCAATCATTATCTTTACCAAAACACTATTAAAATGTATAATTCCATGGTTTTCATAAACTTCAGTTTTATTCACATATGCTATTTTGACTTGAGCAATAGTATTCTATAGAACACTATTTAGAGCGCGGGCGTAGCCTGCGTAATGATAGGATTTATCTCATTATTGAACAAATCTATTCAATTTTAAACAAAGTTGATGAAAAACATATCAATCTTTATCGATTAAAGTAGAAAATAACCTCAACCGCTTGCTTTACGTGACTCTTAATACGTATCTTTAACAAAAGGGTGCTATAATGCAGATAAAACGAATCCTCCTGGTAGTATTAATATCAATCTTTATACATAATATGTATGGTACAACATCAACCCTTACCTTTTTAAACAGAATTCTTGTTAATAATGAAATAAATACAGATAAAAACTATAAACGACTCTCGGAAGGGACAATCCTGTTGCCGGATAATCCCTCAAATTATGCAATTTATGAAAAACTGGAAGCCAATATTCGGGGATTGGAAAGTATCATAAGAAATAACGGCGATATGATTTCCTATTATCAGACAGCCGATGGATATTTATGGGAAATAACGGAACTGCTTCAACATATCAGGGAACTCCTTTTGAAAAAAAGTAATGCGATATATTCTCCGGAAGACCGGGAATATATTGATTCGGAAATAAATCAGTATTATGACCAGATTATTTATTCCTTGAAAAATTCGGAGTTTAATACAAAAAAAATTTTTAAAGATTTATTCACGGATAAAACAATCACCGGACAGCTTCATGATAAAAAATATTATCAAGTATCCAATGTCGATA